>CAZFQH010000660.1:0-2266 GCA_964520805.1 uncultured Acidobacteriota bacterium
CTTGGACCCCAAGGGCGATTACCGGTCCGTCTCCAACCCCGACGTATGGACCCTCATCACGCTCCTGTCGGACAGCTTCCCCAGGGCCGTGGCCCTCAGGAAGCTCTTCTACCGGACCGCCACGCTTCGGAGCGAAGGGCTCATTCGGGTCGAGGACTCCTTGTGCCGGGACTTCAGCAGTTCCACCGTGCTCCTGGGCCGCAGAATCCTCGGCTACATCCTCGGACTCGAGGCCGAGGCGCGTGAGTTCGCCGACGGCAGCCATCTACGGACGTCCGAGGTTCGGCTCGATCAGGTCGTCCTTCCGAAGGACATCAAGGACATTGTCGTCGACACGGCAATGAACTACGAGACGTTCCGGGCGACCCGGACCCGGTTCGGTCCGGCTGACTACATCACCTATGGACGCGGCCTCACAATGCTGTTCCACAGCCCTCCGGGAACAGGCAAGACGATGCTGGCCTTCGGTGTCGCGAGGGCCATGGGCAAGAAAGTCCTCCTCGCCACCTTCCCCAACCTCGGGCCCCAGCCCGAGGAAGTGCTTAATGTGCTTTCCGTGAGGCCCGCCTGCGTTCGGCGCTGCTCTTCTTCGATGAGTGCGACGGGCTGTTCGAGTCGCGGGACAACCAGAACCCCTGGGTCGGGCCCCTCCTCACCGGGTTGGAGCGGCACGACGACCTCGTCATCTTCGCCACCAACCGCCCGCTGGTACTCGACGAGGCGATTCAGCGCCGAATCACGCTTTCCATCGAGAATCCGCTGCCCGACGAAAAGGCCCGGCAGGCGATCTGGCGAAGCCTTCTGCCCGCCGGTCTTGCCCGGGGGTGGAGTTCGATATTCCCCGCCTCGCGACGTCGCCGCTCTCCGGGGGCCTCATCAAGAATGTGGTGGTCATGGGTCTCATGAGTGCGGTCATCCGCAACCAGGCGGATCCCGTGGTTCTTCAGGCGGACCTCGAGCGAGGAGCGCAGCTGCAGATCCGCTCACGTCGGGCACAGGCCGGACTGAAGATATGAAGACCGCACGTGGCCCGGCGGGATTGGGGCTACTATCACCTTGGAGATGGTGGGTCTCAAGTCAAGAACCAATTCGATCGATCCTGACCTCGCGCGTCGGGCCGCCAGCGACTCGCTCGCTCTCGAGACGCTCCTCAAGGATTACGCGACCTGGTTCAGGTCACGCATACGCGTGGCCGCCCACCGAAGCTGCCCGAACGGCGCCATCAAGGAAGACTTCGCCGAGACGGTGCATAGCGAAGTGCTCTTCCGCATCCAGAAGATCCTCTCCGCCTGGGGAAATGGATCTCTGGAGGCCTACCTGTCCGAGTCGATCGACAACACGGCCAGAGATGTCAGCCGGAACATGCGGGCCCGCAGGCGATGGGGCGAAAGGGTGGCCCTCGATGAAGGAGCGCAGTCGAGCGGCCTCAGTCCCGAGAAAGAGGCCCAAAACCGTGAGAGAGCCCGCATCCTGTGGGGGGCCATACAAAGCATGGCTGCCGAAAGCGACACGTGCCTCAAATGGGCACTGGTGATGCGCTATGTCTGTCTTGAAGGCGTGCTCCCCGAGGACCTCGCGACCCGCCTGGGCGTCCAGCGGGCTCTGGTTGACCAATGGAAGCGGCGGGGCATGATTCGCCTGGGCCACATTCTCGCGGCGCGCGGGCATACTCCGGAGAACCTGCTGTGAAGCCACGACACGCCGAACAGAAGGAGCCGAAGCGGCGCGGGCGTCGAATCGAGAAGCCGGACAAGGCGCCTGATTTCACCGAAACGGAGCTCAGCCAGGCGTTCGAGTCGTCGCGCCGGTTTTGGGCGGCGGCGGAGGTCCGTGAGCATCCGGCGCCCGGAGACTTCCTGCGGTGGGTGCGGGGGTTGACTAGCTCTGTCGAGTCGGCCGAGCTGCGCCTTCACACACTCAGGTGTTCCGCCTGCCTTGACGTATGGAGTTCGCTGCGCCCATCGGTCGAGCGGCCCGGGGTAGGCACGCAGACCTTTGAAACCGAGCCGGTCGAGCCGCCGCCGGACCGCGGGCCGCGTGGCGCGGCGGCCGGGGGCGCGGTAGCGGCAGAGACACCAACAACGAACGCGAACGAGCGATCGGAAGAATCCGCTGACCTGACGGTCCCTCTCGTAAAGACAAGAGAGTCGGGCGGCGGCCATCTGGCCACCGGCGCCATCCGCGTCGCACGACTGGTCTCCGCGGAACTCTACCGGCAGATGCTCGGCATCGCGGGCCGCGACACCCGCGAGTCCGACACCTCTCG
>CAZFQH010000661.1:0-2261 GCA_964520805.1 uncultured Acidobacteriota bacterium
GTCTTCGCCCATCTTGACCTGCGCGCGCACCACCAGCATCCGCCAGGCGGTGAGGAAGACGAGGGGAAAGGCCGCCGCTTGCTCGAAAGAGATCGCATCGGGGATGGGAATGAGATTCGCGAGAGGCACGGCGACCAATTCTGCGTAGCCCCCGGCCCGGCTGTGGCCGAGGATGCGGTAGTGTCGGCAGGAAAAATCGTCGCCCGACAGGCACATGGCACACCGTCCGCAGGACGTGCCGGGCTGGAGCATCACCCTCTGACCGACGGCGAGGCCGGTGGCGTCCACCCCTGTCGGCAGAGATGCGATCTCCCCAGCGATGTCGTTCCCGAGAATGTGCGGGAGAGGAGGCTTGAAGCCGGCCCGACCGCTTCGCGTCCACAAATCGAGATGGTTGAGGGCGCAGGCCCGCACCCGGACCAAAGCCTCCGCAGGTGCTGGAACCGGGGGGTCGAGGTCGGCGATCTCCAAAACGTCCGGGGAGCCTTGGGTGATTATCTGAGCAGCGCGCATTCGTTCCCCCGGTAACGTCCTATAACCTCCGGTTTAGCGCCGCAAAGGTGCCTTCCGGAACGGTCTTCGATGATACAAGCCTTCAGAGTCACGAAACGATACGACGCGCATGGCGTGGCCCTCCGCGACGTGTCGCTTCACGTGCCCAAGGGAGAGTTCTGCTTCCTGACCGGCCCTTCGGGGGCGGGAAAGACCACGCTGCTACGTCTGATCCTCCGCGAGGAGTTGCCGACGGAAGGCCAGATCCTGGTCGGCGGTCGCAACGTCTCGGTTCTTCCCAAGCTCAAGATTCCGGAGTTTCGGCGCACTCTGGGGGTCGTCTTTCAGGACTTCAAGCTACTGAAGCTCAAGACCATTCTCGAAAACGTGGCGTTCGTCCTGCGGGTTCTCGGCATCCCCGAAGAAGAGCGCAAGCGCCGGGCCTTCCTGGCTCTGCGCTCGGTGGGTCTTGAAGACAAGCTGGACGCGTTCCCACTTCAGCTTTCGGGCGGCGAGCAACAAAGAGTGGCGATCGCCAGGGCTCTCATCAACGAGCCGGAGTTGGTGCTGGCCGACGAGCCCACCGGCAACCTCGACCCGGACCGAGCGGCCGAGGTGATGGCCCTTTTCGAGGAGATGTGCGCCACCAAAGGAACGACGGTGCTCGTGGCCACCCACGACCGGGAAATGATCGAGCGCATGAAAAAGAGGGTGATCACCCTCATCAAAGGCCAGGTAGCCGAAGTTTCGTCGTAGTGAGCTTAGGGGGGCCGAGACACGGACCCGGCCCCCCTAAGAACCCCCGGGGCTGCGGCCCGCCGAGTCTTCTTTGAGTCTCATACCGCACGAGTGAATCGCGCGGTATGAACCCAGAGTCGTCGGCCCTCGCCCTCTTCTGGCTGGCTAGACGCGCTCCGCGAGCAGGCCGGGGGCGATGTTTTGTGCGGCCACCATGGCCTGGACGCGGGCAATCACTGCGTCCAAAGCCACGTTGTTCTGGGCGCCTTCGGGAACGATCAGGTCGGCATACCTCTTCGACGGTTCCACGAATTCGAGGTGCATGAGACGAACACTCTCAAGGTATTGCTTCTCCACCGCGTCATAGGTGCGGCCGCGCTCCTTGAGATCGCGCCGGAGCCTGCGCAGGATGCGCACGTCGGCATCGGTGTCGATGAAGAGCTTGATATCCATGACGCGGCGCAGCGATTCCTCGGCGAGCACCAGAATCCCCTCGAGCACGATCACCGGGCGGGGCCGCAGGGCATCGGAGAGCACCACGCGGGCATGGGTGGAGTAGTCGTAGGTCAGATGCGGTACCGGCCGCGACATCTTCAGTTCGCGAAGATCCTGTTCGAGAAGACTCGTGTCGAAGGCGTGTGGGTGGTCGTAGTTCCATCGCGCGCGTTCATCCGGGGTGAGCGAACTGGTGTCTCGATAATACGAGTCCTGGGCTACCAGCAGGCAGTTCTCCTCGCCAATCGATTCCACGAGTTTCCGTGCGAAGGAGGTCTTGCCCGATCCGGTCCCGCCGGCCACGCCGATGAGTATTGCCATGTCTCTGCCCGTATTATCCCCCGCAATGTCCAAGGCGGTCCGCTACGCGTTCGAAGAAGCCCTGTCCGGCCTGATGAGACGACGCGTTCTGACCGTGGTCTCGATCGCCACCATTGGCGCATCGCTCGCGGTCTTCGGTCTCTTCTTCTCGGTCGCACGCGCGGGCAGCGGTCTGGTCGATTCGCTGGCCAGCAAGGTTCAGGTGGTGGTGTACC
>CAZFQH010000662.1:0-2258 GCA_964520805.1 uncultured Acidobacteriota bacterium
GACCCTGAAGAAGGGGACGCGCGGCGATCGCCCGACAATCCGATGAAGCTGACGGTCGCTTTCCGCCACCGCTGAGGTGGACCACTACACGAATTGCGGCTCGCCGCCCCCCAGAGGTTGGAGTCTTCGTCAGTTGAGAGTCGCAGCGATCATCCCGGCGCGGTCTGCCTCAGAGAGTAAGTGAAACAAGCGCGATTTGCCAACCAGTCCGCGCGCCCGCGTCGGGCCCTGGCGCGCGATCGGCTCGCTCCGGCCGCCCGTAGGCACGTCGGCGACGGTCTCCTCGGAGGCGTCCGGCGCGCCAAACCGTCGCGGCGCGCAAGCTCCGCCGCCCCGCGGTGCAACCCGCGTTTTCGCTTCTGCTCCTACGCTGCCTCGTGGCCAGGCTGCGCGCTCGCCCGTACTGCCGTGGTCCCCACCGTCTCTCTCGTCACCGAGCTGCCGGCGGAGCAGGCGGCTCTTCCAGTAGGGCGGCCCGCGACCAGGTGAGCGGCTCGGCACATCGGTCAGCTCGCATGCCGCAGGCAGGTAGCGGGTGATGCTCAGCGGGTTCTTCCCACAGCGAGGAGCTTCATCCGCCGCTGGTAACTGGGGCAAACTAGGAGGTCACTTCGAAGAACTCGTTCGAGCGAAAGCTGCCGATATAGTTCAGAAGTGGATCGACCTCTTTGTCTTGAACAAGACCATCAGTCCGGAACGAATCACTACGAGGCTCCGAATGATTGGCCGAACGATCAGCGTAACTGATGCCACTCGCCCTCGCCGTGGTCCGCGGTGATCGCCTGGGCGACTTCACGCTCCGCATTTTGTTCGATGACGGCATTGTTCAGACCATCGATGTTGTGCCGTTTCTCCGTCATTCGCATCATCCCGCGGTACGCGTCTTTCTTTCTCCGCCGAGGTTTCAGTCGCTCCGCATCGAGTATGGAGATCTTGTCTGGGGGGACTATGAACTGTGTTTCCCGTCAGCGATCTGTACCGGAACGACATCATGAAAGCGCGCGACTTCCAGGCCGTCGCGTAAGGAAGCCACGGGACGAAATCCGGCCGGTCAGCTGCGGAGGTCCAGCGCCACTTTGAGCGCTCGATCCATATCGCGGAGTCCTGCGACACCAAGACGCCCAACGGGCGTGGTCAATCGGCGCTTGAACATCAAAGTGAGGAAGTCGCAACGGATCGACGACCCTCGAGGCAGTCCGTCTTCGGTTCCGACCGGGACCTCTGTGCCCAGGCCCAGGAACTCGCTGTAGATGGGTGCGCAGATCACGGTGGAAACGTCGTCGTTGCTGGCGATGAACGAGCGCGAGACCACTACGTAGAACCCGGCCTTGTGCCCGCGCTCGGGGACTTTCTCGGGCGAGCGATAGATCTCGCCTCGAGTCATGCCTTGGCCTGGCCGCGAATCAGTTCTCCCGCCTCCCTGGCCAGACGAGTCCGGTGCCGGGCCAGGATGGCGCGGTCCTTCTCTTCCGCCTCGATGCGGAGCTGGCGCTCCACATATTCCTGCACCGCGGCCCTCACCACCAGCGAGCGGTTGGCCCGTCCGCCGTTTCTTCGTGTGGCCGCGGCGCTTACGGCGTCGAGCGCCAGCAGGGTCTTCTTGTCCAGGGTTACGGCTACCGTTTCCATATTGCAAGTCTAATGCGAATCACAATAGCGTAGGTGACAAGCGCGATTTGCCAACCAGTCCGCGCGCCCGCGTCGGGCCCAGGTGCCTCGATCGGCTCGCTCCGGGTGGCCCGTAGGCACGTCGGCGACGCTCTCCTCGGAGGCGTCCGGCGCGCCAAACCGACGCGGCGGCGCGAAGCCTGGCCACAACGTCTCGAGGTTGTCGCGTACCCCCTCGTAGAGCGCTATGGTGGCCAGGCTTCGCGCTGCCCCAAGGGCAGGCTTCGCGCTCTCGGGCCGATGGCGCCGGTAGACGCCGGGTGCGGCGCCGGTCTTGGGTGGCGGGGTGGCAGGCAGCGGGCGACGCCGCTGCCGGTTGGCGGGCGAGCCCTGCTTGCACTACCCGCGCTCACTTCCCGCACCGTCGAGACGGCGGGGCGGAATACGGCGGACAACCTCGACCTTGCCTTCCGGCATGGGAGCTCCAGCGAGTTCGAGGGAGAGGGCATGACGCCGGTCGTATTCAAAGGGAAGACTCAGGCCATAAGCCTCCTTCGTCGCCTTGCCGAAGCTGTACGACGCCCAGCCTGACAGACGCTGATCGCCGCGTCGGTCGGCCCTCGTGGCCACCAGTTCGACGCCGTAGGAGC
>CAZFQH010000663.1:0-2257 GCA_964520805.1 uncultured Acidobacteriota bacterium
TCACGACGCAGCAGTGGCTGGTGCTGCTGCAGGTGGCGGGCGACCCGAACTTCTACGCGCCGGATGGGCGGGCGGCGCGGCCGACCGGCGGCGTGCTGGGCTCGGAGATCGCTGAGGCCCGCGGCGTGTCGCGCGCCAGCGTGAGCACCCTCGTGGCGCAACTTCTCGCCAAGGGGCTGATCCGGCAGCAGGAGGAGGCCTTGGACCGGCGACGCAAGGGCCTCTCGGTCACCGCGAAAGGCCGGGCTTCCCTGGCCCGCCTCGACGCGAGCCGCCGCCGCGCAAACCGCATCCTGCTCGCCGAACTTGGCGCCCGGGAGCGAGCCATCCTGCTGCGGTCGCTTCGCGCGTGCCTCCGCTGCGCCGCCGCTTCGGTGGCCGGGGCCCCGGGGCTCCGGGTCTCAACGTCCGTTTCTGGAGGGTGATATGAATCTCACGATCTTGCTGTGGGGCATTCCGCAGGCCATGCGACTGGCCGCGCAGGTGTACCCGGACTATGCCGCGCGCCTCAAGGAGAAGAATCTCGTAGTCCAGTTCCGGCTGCGGGACAAGCCTGAGGGTCGCTGGATCAAGATCGACAACGGGAAGATCAGCTCGGGGCGCGGCATCCACGAATCTCCCGATCTTGTCGTCGAGTTCAAGAACCGGGCCCTCGCGGAGAGCTTCCTCACCCCGCCGTTCAACTTGCTGGAGCGGGTCGACGCCGCGAAGAACTTCAAGGTCCGGCTGCAGGGTTCTGACGAGCTCGCCGTCTGGTTCCTCGGCGTCATGGGACGGCTGGAATCGGTCACCTGGAAGGCCGGGACCGACATGGGTAGCGGCGTCACGCGCTACACCTCGGGCACGAACGGCGGCCCGATCTTCGTCTACGTCAAGGACGGCAAGATCCTCCGCACCACACCGATCGACTTCACCGACGAGGACGCGCCGTCGTGGACCATCACCGCCCGCGGGAAGACGTTCACGCCGCCGCGGCGGACCACGCTGGGCGCGCATGGCATGTGCCAGAAGTCGATGGTGTACTCGAAGAGCCGGCTGCTCTATCCGATGAAGCGGGTTGACTTCGACCCAAACGGCGAGCGCAACACCCAGAATCGAGGCAAGTCCGAGTTCGTCCGCATTAGCTGGGAGGAAGCGCTCAACCTCGTGGCCAGCGAGATCAAACGCGCCAAGGCCGTAGGCCCAGGCGCGATCGCGGTCGACCACGGCTCGCATCACCAGTGGGGCAACCTCGGACACTACCTGAGTGCCTTCAACCGCTTCTGGAACATCGTCGGGGCCACGAAGCTGATGCACACGCCCGACAGCTGGGAAGGCTGGTTCTGGGGGGCCATGCACCACTGGGGCAACAGCCTCCGCCTCGGCTGTCCGGAGTTCTACGGCACGGTGGAGGACTGTCTCAAGGAAGCCGAGATGATCGTGTTCTGGTCGAGCGACCCGGACACCACCTACGGGTTCGAAGGAACCCAGCGACGCGAGTGGGCCAATCAGCTCGGCATCAAGATGGTCCACATCGATCCGCACCTCAACCACACCGCGGCGCACGTCGGCGGCAAGTGGATCGCACCGAAGCCAGGGACCGATCCCGCCCTGGCCCAGGCGATCTGTCACGTCTGGATCACCGAGGGGCTTTACGACAAGAAGTTCGTGGCGGAGCGGACCAACGGCTTCGACGAGTGGAAGGCCTACGTCCTCGGCGAGACCGACGGCCAGGCCAAGACGCCCGAGTGGCAGGAAGCTGAGACCGGCGTGCCGGCGCGCGACGTCCGCGCTCTGGCCCGCGAATGGGGCTCGAAGAAAACCTACCTCGGCGCGGGCAGCTGGGGTGTCGGGGTCGGCGGTGCCTGCCGCACCGCGACGGGTATGCAGTGGGCCCGCATGATGACCATCCTCGCCGCGATGCAGGGTTGGGGGCGCGCAGGCGTCAACTTCGGCAATCTCCAGTTCGGCTCGCCGCTCGATTTCAATTTCTATTTCCCGGGGTACGGCGAAGGCTCGTTCTCGGGCGAGCTGGCCTTCGGCGCGAACGCGGCTAACAACTATCAGCGCATGCCCCACATCGTGACCATGAACTCGGTGCGGCAGAGCATCCCGAGGATGTGGTTCCCGGAGGCGATCACGCAGGGCAAGGCCTCCGGCTACATCACCGACGTCGCGTCGGTGCAGGGGCAGTTCTTCCCCTTCTTCTACCCCTCGCCCGGCCACGTGCCGGTGCGGATGCTCTACAAGTACGGCAGCCAGCTCTTCGGCACCATGG
>CAZFQH010000664.1:0-2254 GCA_964520805.1 uncultured Acidobacteriota bacterium
GGAGACCTTGCCGCAGGGCGCGTGAACCACGCCGTTCTTGTCGACGCGATACTCTACCTTGCCAGCCTTGATCTCCTTGATGGCCTTGGCCACGTCGGTGGTCACGGTGCCGGTCTTGGGGTTCGGCATCAGGCCGCGGGGGCCGAGCACTTTGCCGAGCTTACCGACCGAACGCATCATGTCCGGGGTGGCCACGAGGGCGTCAAAATCGAGCCAGCCTTCGTTCTGAATCCTGGCGACGAGATCTTCGCCGCCGACGAAATCCGCTCCGGCCGCCTGGGCTTCCTTGAGCTTGTCGCCGGCCGCGATGACCGCGACCCGCTTGGCCTTGCCGCCCAGACCATGGGGCAGAACCACGGTTCCGCGCACCATCTGATCGGCGTGCTTGGGATCAACCCCGAGGCGCATGGCTACGTCGACGGTTTCGTCAAACTTGGCGAAGGCGTGCTTGACCACGCTGCTCACCGCTTCCGGGAGCAGGACCACAGGCTTGTCGCCTACTGCTTTCGCGGCGGCCTTAAACTTTTTACCGACTTTCGACATAGGTTCTGACTTGCACTCCTTTTCGCGAAGGGCCCTGAGAGGCTCCCCGTAGGGACTACCTTGGGTTCGATCGCTCCCACCTTGTTTTAGTTTGACCCGGCACTGCTTCAGGACAGGACGCCGGCGCGGGGTTCCCCTTATGCGCTCGCAACGTCTTGGTGGTTGTCCTTAGAGCAACGCTTGATTTTCTGCTAGCGAACTTCGACGCCCATGGACCTTGCGGTTCCCATCACCTGACGCATGGACGCCTGGAGATCGGTGCTGTTGAGATCGACCTGCTTGAGCTTCGCGATGTCCTCAACCTGCTTCATTGAAATTTTGCCGACCTTCGTCTTGTTCGGCGTACCGCTCCCCTGGGCGATCTGGGCGGCCTTCTTGATGAGGATGGCGACCGGAGGGGTCTTGGTGATGAAGGTGTACGACCGGTCGGCGTAGACGGTGACGATCACGGGAATGATCATTCCGTCGTCTTTGGACGTCTTGGCATTGAATGCCTTGCAGAAGTCCATGATGTTGATGCCGGTCGGACCAAGGGCCGAGCCCACGGGCGGGGCCGGGTTGGCCTTGCCGGCCGGGATCTGCAATTTGACCTGCGATACGACTTTCTTCATTGAAACCTACTGGGGCCCTTGGTTGCGCGGAGCCGTGGAGTCTATAACGATCCGAACCGTTTCTGCGAACCGGCCGGGCAAAATTTGTTGAATGCGGTTTCGCCTACTGCTTTGCGGCGCCTACTGCTTTTCCACCTGGAGAAAATCGAGTTCGACCGGGGTGGCGCGCCCGAAGATCGTGACCATGACTTTGACGGTGTTGCGATCAAGGTTGACGTCCTCGACCACACCCTGGAAGCTTGTGAAGGGACCATCGACGATGCGGACGGTCTCGCCCTTGTCGAAGTTGTACTTCGGCTTAGGCTTCTCGATCGATTCCTTGACCTGATTGAAGATCTGGTCGGCTTCCTCGTCGCTGAGGGGCACGGGCTTCTGGCCCGAACCCACAAAACCGGTGACCTTCGGGGTGTTGCGCACGAAGTGCCAGGTAGTGTCGGGGATCTTGCGGCCCTCGGGCGACTCTTCGGTTTCGAGTTCGACGAGGAGGTAGCCCGGGAAGAAGCGGGTGGCGGTTTGCACCTTCTTGCCGGCCTTCATCTCCACCACTTCCTCGGTGGGGATCTCGATGCGGCCGATCTGATCCTCGACCCCGTGGGCTTTGGCGCGCTGAACCAGACCTTCGGCGACCTTCTTCTCGAACCCCGAGTAGGTGTGGATGATGAACCAGCTCTTGGGCACTTGTTAAACCTGCTTGAGCAGGGCGGCGAGGCCCTGCGAGAAGATCACGTCGACGCCGTAGAGAAGGACGCCGAAGATGATGGTGGTCACGATCACCACGATGGTGGTCGGGTAGACCTCGGTTTTCGGCGGCCAGGTGACCCGGCGGAGTTCGGAGCGAACCTCGGTGAGGAAGGTCTTGAGTTCGACGAGCTTGCCCGGAATGTAGGACAGAGCCGAGGCGGCTCGGGCCTGAAGTGGAGAATCTCCGCCCTCCGGCTTGCCCTCGGACTTTTTATCTTCAGAAGCCATGTCCTGCCTAATGCGTCCTTAAGTTTTCTTGAATCTGCTTTGTGACTTGTTCGTTTGGCAGGCCAGGAGGGACTCGAACCCCCAGCCCTCGGTTTTGGAGACCGATGCTCCACCATTGAGCTACTGGCCTT
>CAZFQH010000665.1:0-2252 GCA_964520805.1 uncultured Acidobacteriota bacterium
CACCCGTAGCCGCGCCCGTCGCCGAAGCCGGAGTTCCGGGCGGGGGCAAAGGGGGAAACGATTTCGGGTTGAGCGCGTTCTTGTGGACCACTTCGAGGGAGATCGTCCCGGCCTTGAGTAACTCCATGAGCGAATCGTCCATGGTACGAAGGCCCTGCGCTTTCCCCATCTGCATGATGTTGGGAATCTGGAAGGTCTTGCCGTCCTTGATGAGGTTCGCGAGCTGTGTGCTGCCGAGGAGGAGTTCGTAGGCGAGGGCCATCCCGCTCCCGTCCGCCCGCGGCAGCAGACGCTGAGAGAAGACGGCCTTGAGCGACTCCCCGAGCATGGCCCGGATCTGGTTCTGCTGCGCGGCAGGGTACGAGTCGATCACCTTGTCGATCGTCTTGTGGGCCGACGAGGTGTTCATCGACCCGATGACGAGGTGACCAGTCTCCGACGCGCTGATCGCGAGCGAGATGGTTTCGAGATCGCGCAGCTCGCCGACCATGATGACGTCCGGATCCTCGCGCAGGGCCGCCTTGAGCGCGTTGCCATAGGACTTCGTATGGGTGTTGAGTTCTCTCTGGTTGACCGCACCCATCTTGATGGGATGCACGAATTCGATGGGGTCTTCGGCGGTCAGGACGTGATGCGCGCTGTGCGAGTTGATGAGGTCGACCATGGCCGCGAGTGTCGTCGATTTTCCCGAACCCGCAGCTCCCGTCACAAGGATCAATCCCTGATGGTTCTCGCAGACTCTCTTCATGCTTTCCGGAATCCCCAGTTCGGCGAAGCCAGGAAGGTCCGTCCTCACCACACGGAAGCAGGCATCGAGCCCCTTCCGCTGCTGGAAGGCGTTCGACCGGAACCGCGCCAGCCCCGGAATCTCGTAGGCAAAGTCGACTTCCCAGTCGGCGGCGAGCCGGTCGCGTTGTTCGGAAGTGAGAATCTCGTTGACCAGCTTGGCGATCTGCTCGGCGCTCAAGGGCTGGTACTGGAGCTTCTTCAGTTCGCCGAATTGGCGAAGAATCGGCGGCATCCCCACCGAAAGATGAAGGTCGCTCGCTTTCTGGTCCACGGCGGCTTTTAGAAGGACGTCGATACTGGCCATCGGTCTAGGGGTCTCCTGGGTGGGGCCAATACGTTAACCCGTCCACGCCCTTCGCAGTCCTCCGAACCAGGATCGAAGAGAAACCGCGGGTTTCACCGCGGGCGACGTTACTGGTCGTAATCAACCAGGCGTCTGATCACTTCCCCTTCAGGCCAATAAACGAAACGGTACTTCCAGGGGGCGTTCCGCGCGGCGGGCACGTCCACGCGGACCAGCCGAAAGATGCGCTCCTCGAAGCGCAGCGCCATGGCCGGGGTCCATCCTGCCTTCTCCGCAGGGGCGGCCAGAATCAGGGGCCACTCGGCGGTGGCACTATCAGACTGCATCACGCTGTCCCCCGACGCCAGCTTCCGCGGCCGCGCCACCGCGCCGGTGCGCGGCAGGCGGAGTTCTTCAGCCAGCGAGGCGGCGTTGGCGAAGCGGCGCGACGGCTCCTTTTCGAGACACTTCAGGACGACTCGGTCGAGCCACGGCGGCAGATCCGGCCGAGAGAGGCTCGGCGCCGGAGCCGGCTCCTTCAAGTGCTTCATGGCCATCCCCATGACGGACGACGAGCTGAACGGCGCGTGGCCACTCAACATCTCGAAGAGCACAATGCCCAGCGAATAGAGGTCAGTCCGGGCATCCACGGCACGGGCGTCAAACTGTTCGGGCGACATGTACGCGGGAGTGCCGACGAACTCACCCGTCTTGGTCACGCGCTCCACATCCATACCTTCAGGACGGGCCAGACCGAAATCCACCAGGCGAATGGCGCCGTCATCCGCGACCATGATGTTGGCGGGCTTCACATCCCGGTGCACCACTCCCTGCGCGTGAACAACTGCAAGCGCGTCCGCCACCACGGAGACCAGGGCAATCGCGTCCTTTACCGCAAACGTCGAGCACTTTCGGAGGACCGCGCGCAGGTCCTCGCCGCGCACGATCTCGCTGACGAAGAAGAGGTCGCCGCCTTGAATGCCATGGTCGACGATGCTGAGAATCGCCGGGTGCCGGAGCTTGGTGAGCACCGCGATCTCACGACGGAACCGCTCCAGGCCGGCACTCGACTTCGACGCATCGCGGCGTAGGACCTTGAGGGCCAGATCCCGGCCCTCGGTCAGATCGTGAACCCGATAGACGTCGCCCATCCCGCCCTTCCCGAGCATCTCCTCCACGC
>CAZFQH010000666.1:0-2251 GCA_964520805.1 uncultured Acidobacteriota bacterium
GCGCTGCGCGCGGACGCCGCGATCGGGCGCGCCTTGCCCATTTCCTCGGAAGCGCTGCAAACTCGCGTTTTCGCAAGGCTGCGGGAAGCGCCCTCGTCACGTCCAGTCGTCCCGGCTTGGAGTCTTGCCTCTAGCCTCAGTGCGGCGGGTCTCATCGGCATCGGCCTGCTTGCGGGGATTCTCGCGGCCCGCCTGGCGCCTCTGGTTCCCGAGGTCGCGCCCGTTCCGGTGGGGGTGTCCCTCGAAGACGCGGGCGAGACCGCGTCGAACAACGACGCCTTCTACGCGCGCCTCGAGAAAACCCATCTGCGTGCCGATGCCGCCCGGTACCTCGAAGACGCCCAGGACGTTCTGGTGCAGATGAGAGCGGCCGCGGATTGTCCGGACTCGCCCCAGGACAGCGTCGATGTCGCCCAGGAGGCCCGGACCAGCCGGACCTTGCTCAAGCGCCGAGCCGCTCTGGTTTCGGGATCGGGTGAAACCCTCCTGGCCGCGCGGGGGGTGATGGAGGAGGTCGAAGGCCTGCTCCAGCAGGTGGCCGAACTTCCCCAGTGCACAAGACGCTCCGAGGTGGCCGCGATCGCCCGCAACGTCGAACGAAAAAACCTGCTGATGAAAATCGACATGGTTGCCCAGGAGCTTGCAGCACCATGAACTTTCTCGCCGCCACACTGATCGTTCTCACCACCTTTCCCTTCGCCGTCGCCCTCTTGGAATCGGATCTCACCGAGGCCAAGGCCCTCTTCTTCGATCGCAAATACGAAGAGTCGCGGACACGCTGGTCGGAAATTGCCGCCCAGAAGGGCCCGACCAGCGAAGCCGCCACCTATTGGATCGCGCGTTGCAGCGAATCCCTGGGGGAAACCGATCGCGCCTTCCGCGAGTACGGAGCGTTTCTCGACCTGCCGCCCACCGACGTTCGTCTCGCCGAAGAAGCCGAGATCTCGCGCATTGGTCTTGCCACCAAGCTGGCGCGATCCGGCAAGTCTGGTTATATGACCGCGGTGCTTCGCTCGCTGGGAGATGACCGACCCGCGGTCCGGTACTTCGGAGCGTTGCAGGTGGGTTCTCTGCCGAACCTGACCGACGCCCGCAAGGCGACCGCGGTGCTGCGAGAGATTGTGAAATCTTCCAAGGACACAGACATCGTCGAGCGGGCGAAACTTCAGCTCCTGCGTCTCGAGCCCAAGAGCCTCGCGGAAGCGCCCCCGCCCACCTCCAGCAGGCCTTCGCCCACGCCAGGGAAGACCGTCCGTCCGTCGGAAAAGGAGCCGGTGGGCCCGGCCCGACTTCTGCGTATCCGGATTGCCAAGGGCGGAAAACAGACGGTGTCCGTGACGGTTCCCTTCTCCCTCGCCGAATTCGTCTTCGGATCGCTGCCCGATTCGGCCAAGCGAGGCCTGGAGATCAAGGGCTACGACGCCGATGGATTCTGGAAACGCCTGCGCACACTCAACATCCGCGAAATTGTGTCGATTGTGGGTGAAGACGGCGAGACCATCGAAATCTGGGTGGAATAACGCAAGGACACGGCCTAACCGCAATGGTCGAGGCGGCCCTCGTGGCCGCCCTGCGAACATCGGAAAGGCCGGGCGCACCCGAGGCCCCTGGCTTCCGACACCGGACTCTAAGGGTGCCCCTACGCGTCGGGAGGCCCCCGCGGAAGGTAAGATCACGGGGTGCCTTATGCATCCTGATCTAGTGACGCTAGTGGATCTCCACCATGCCGATGTGGAGTTGAGACGGTTTGACAGCGAGCTTTCCGCTCTGCCCCAGAAGAAGGCGGCCATCGAGGCGCAGATCGTCGCGGATCGCGCCGCCCTGGACGCGGCGAAGGCCGCCCTCGACGGCCAATCCAAGGATCGAAAGCGCCTGGAACTCGAGGTTCAGGACTTCGAAGCCAAGCGGTCGAAATACAAGGGCCAGCTCGGTGAAGTGAAGACCAACAAGGAATACACGGCCCTGCTCCACGAGATCGAGAACGTCGAACGCGAGATCCGATCCCGCGAAGACCTGATCCTGGAGGCGATGGAAAGGGTCGAAGGCGGCCAGGGGAAAGTGAAAGCCGAGGAGTCGGCCTTCAAAGGCGTGGAGGCGTCAAGGCGCGATGAGATCAAGCTCATCGAGGCGAAGATCCAGGAATGCCAGAAGTCCAGGGTCGAAGCTTTGGGCACCCGCGAAAAGAAAGTGATTTCGCTCAAGCCCGACCTGCTGGCCGAATACTCGCGCATTCTCCAGCGTCGCGGCACCG
>CAZFQH010000667.1:0-2242 GCA_964520805.1 uncultured Acidobacteriota bacterium
CCGTAGGGGCAGGCCTCGTGCCTGCCCTGCGAAGACGCGAGGTGATGCGAAGGGCGCCCACAAGGGGCGCCCCTACGACGGCGCGCGGTGGGATGCGAAGGGCACCCACAAGGGCGCGCCCCTACGATGGATGGTCACGAAGGCAGGTGTTCGAACCGCAGGGGCAGGCCTCGTGCCTGCCCTGCGAGGCGGCTATCGGGTCTCCGCGGTCTCCCGAGGCAGCACCTTCAGCCGTGTGTAGGACTGTAGGACGGAGTTCGCTTCGCCGAGGTGGATCTTCAGTGTGTAGTCGCCGGGAGGGATGTCGCCCGGCGTGAAGCCGAGGACATACGACCGCCGCCCGTCCCCCCCGTTGATCACTTTCTCCACCGTGATGACTCCCGGCGGGAATCGATTTCCGGAGTCGTCGGCCATGACCGATCGGATGTCAATGTCGACCGCCGGGTCTTGAGCGGTCAACGGATCGAACGCGATGAGCACAACCCGCTCCCGGCGTCCCGGTCGTACGCTCATATCGGTGCGCGGCAGGAAGTGATTTCCGGCGAGATTCAGGTCGACGGGCAGGCCGGTCTGCTCGCCGCTGCGCATCGCCACTTCCATCCACCCTTGTCCGGTGTCCATCAATAGAGGAGGCAGGAGGAATCCGCGGGCGGTTTGCCGCTCGGGAACCGTCACCTCGAAGAAACGAGTGGTCGACTCCCCGCTCTGCGGCCTCTGGGCCAGGAATTTCAGGCGGTACAGGCCAGGAGGGACATCGAATCGTCCCGCGAACGATAGTCCCTGAAAGGTCTCCGAACCGGCAGTTCCCGCTCCGCCTCCTTTCTCCGCATCCAGCCGGAGGAAGTGCGCGAAGTGTCCCGCCACCTCTCCTGTCGCGGTATTTGCGTAACCGTAGATCTCCAGCGGGCCGGCGGTTGAGCTGATTGAGCTTCGGGGAATCTGAACCACGATACCGAGGCTTTGCTTCGCGATTTCTGTGGGAACGGGAAGAATGAGAACCCGGAAAGGGACCAGATCCAGTTGCGGGGTCCCATCATTGCCAGCCACCAGAAGCTCCGCGGCTTCGAACTGTCTTTGCAGAGTGGGCGGCGGAGCCGTCTCCAGTTGGGCCGAACGCTCAAAGAATCCGGGGCGATGCGAAACACGGATCCCCTTCGGCTTCACCTTGACCCTGAGTTTCCGGAAGCCGCCATCCGGGCGAACGTCACGCGGCTGAACGCCCAGGACGTAGTACCGGCTGGTCATATCCGCCATCTCCCGCAGAACCGGCAGAAGCGCATTCGCGTCCTTGAAGAAGCGTCCCCCGGTCTCGGCGGAGATGAACCCCAGGGATTCGCGACCGCTTGAGTCTCTGGTGGCCATGCCCTGGGACATGGTCTGGTTGTACTCCTCCTTCTGGCCCAGGCCGGCGAGGTCCACCGAGTGCACCACCGCGTCCGCGCGCGAAAGGCTTTGCAGGGAGTCCTGGATCATGCCGCGCATTCGCGAATCCCCGTACCGCGAGTCGCTGTCCACCTCCCAGATCCGGCCCTGCGCTATCGCTTCGCTCGTGCGGGTCTGATCGGTCTTGTCCTGACCGGCCAGCATGGTGCTGCTGAAACCGGTTGAGAAGTACACCACCTGCTTTCGTCCGCTCACTCGCCGCAGGGCCAGGCCCAGTTGTTCGAAACTATCGAGCAAGGTCATGACGCGGGCCCGATAGGACTGCTCCTCGGCGCTGCGCGCGCGGGTGGCGAGGGCAGCGACGACATCGTTCAACAGAGCGGTTGGGGTGTCGCCCTGATTTATCGAGTCGCGCTCGGTGGTGAGGTCGGTGGCCGAGAAGTCCGCGGCCATGGCGAGCGGGTCGGTGATTCGCGTGAGGCTGGCGACGCCCAGAGTGTGGATCGCGTGTTCCACCACACGCCGGTCCTCGGTGAAATTCGCCACGAGCTTGATGCCGCGCAGGAAATCGAAAGTGGCGACTCCGACCAGATCAGACTCGGCCAGGCCGCGAAGGACGAACTCCTTCGCCGCCGTGCGCGCCCTTGCGAGGCCGGCCGGATCGGTGAAGGACTTGTCGAAGAGGAGGAGGAACCTTCGACGGGCCGCCGAGGTCTGCCGGATTTCTTCCTGCAACTCGGGTGCGGTGGTGTCGACGTAACGGAACGACACGACCTCGACATCCTTGCCGTCTTGCTGGACCGAGAAGTCTTTGGCGGAGAGTCCGGTCACCGCACCACCGCCCTTGCCCGAGACGAAC
>CAZFQH010000668.1:0-2237 GCA_964520805.1 uncultured Acidobacteriota bacterium
CCAAGGGGAGGCTTCGCGCCCTCGGTCAGCTCGCCCGCGGCAGCCAGGTAGCGGGCAATGCTCAGCGGGTTCTTCACCACGGCGAGCAGCCTCATCCGCCCCTGGCAGGAGGGGCAACCTCCGTCAACGGGCAGCATAGGTGCTTCGATTCGACAGCCTCGTGTTCATCGGGGTGCACGTCAGGTACCGCGAGACCACACCCTTGATCATGAGCGGCGTGCTGGGCCTCCTTATGGTGTTCATCGCGTACGACCGGACGGTCGTCAAGCCGATCGTCTGATCTGCAGTCGCACGGCATTACCGGCGTCTGAACGCCATTCGTAAAGTCAGCGCTGCACAGCGCCACCTTGGCCTGGCGGCCCGGACGAGAACACGTTCTGTACAAAGACCAGATCCTGAGATCCCGCGCTGGCCGCGACGAAGATGAAATGCGAGCCACTCGGGTGAACGTCGTAGGCGGCGTGGCCGGTGCTGGAGAGGAAGTGGCCGGTGAACAGGGGTGCCCGTCCACCAACCGAGAACCCGGACTCGGTGCGGACCTCTACGGCGATGAGAGTGTCGGCCTGGCGATAGAAAAGCTCCCGACCGTTCGAGGCCCAGCGGGGCTCTCGTCCGGTGCCTACTGAGATCTGCCAGCGTCCAGCGCCCTCGGGAAAGGGGCGCACATGGACCTCGTCCTGGCCCGACTCGTTTGACACATAGGCTAACCAGCCTCCGTTGGGCGAGAGTGTCGGGGCTCGTTCATTGAAGGCCGAGGCGAGAAACGGCCGCGACTCGGCAGTGCCCACTGGCTTGTAGTACACGTCGGCGTTCGGCTCGGGACGTTCACGGTAAATAAGCGTGCGAGCGTCGCGAGAGAGCATGCCCTCGTGAATGCCCTTGCCCGCCTTTACCAGCAACGACTCAGCGGCGCCACCACCAACGAGCGTCCAGAAGAGCCCGAAAGGGCCGCTGCGGTTGGAGGCGAAAAGCACCCGCTGGCCGTCGGGGGACCATTCCGGGTTTTGGTTGTCGGCTTCAAACGTCAGGCGGGATTGCGTCCCCTGCTGCGGGTCGACCACCCAGACGTCGCCGACTGGTCCCGGAGGGCGGACCGACACGGCGACCTTCCGACCGTCCGGAGAGAAGCGAGGGGCACCGAAAGGGCGAGCCTCGCCCGGTACAGCGCGTGCCGCGCCTTGCCGATCGACCAGAACCAGCTGCGCGACGCCGGATCTCGACAGATAGGCTGCCCAGCCGCGGCTGGAAAGGCCAAGCTTGGCGGCACCCCCCGCCCCCACACGGACGTTCTCAAGAACTGGACGCGCGGTATCGGTGACGCGCGCGGCGCTCAGGTCGAACGGTGCGGCGAAGACCGTTCCATCGCCCGTAGCGTAGGCCAACCAGCCGGGCTCGACGAATCGCGGGTTTGTCCCGGCATCGGTTATTGAGCTGACAAGGCCGGACGAGAGGTCCAGCACGCCGATGACCGAGCTGTCGGTAGAGCCTTTCCAGATCGTCAGCAGCACGCGTCGTCCGGCGGGGAGGAACGACGGCCAGCGATAGGCGTCTCCGTGCTTCGAATCGGGGCGCGCTACTGCGACGGGAACGCCGCCGGTGGCCGGTACTTGAAGAAGCACCGAATCCATGGAGAAGACGATGGCGTTCCCCGCTCCCCAACTGGCGCCTCTCACAATTCCGTCCGCCTGACAAATCGTCGTGGCGGGACCGCCGTTGAGCGCGACGCGCTTCAGCTTTCCTTGCGCATGAAACCCAAGTGACTGGCCGTCCGGGGAGAAGAACGGCTGGGTACCGTCATCGGTGTTGGGAATCGGAACCGCGTCGATCTGGTCAAGCCGCCGCAAATAGAGTTGTTGTCTCCCGACGGAGATCACCGATGTGCCGTCCGGCGACAGCGCCACGGGCGAACCATGTTCGTCTTGTATCGAAGCGTCGCTCGAGTACGGCAGCGCAAACCGCGCAGTGGGTCCGTCGGGCGATGGTCGCGGCCGGACCCAAGCCCACGCAGCAAAGGCGGTCGCCAGGAGCGCCACCGTCCCCAGCCCGACCGTCCATTGGTTCCATCGCCCGGCTCCGGACTCGGCGGAGCGCATGGCGAGCGGGTCGTCGAGGGTGATGCGCGCATCGGCGATGTCGTGCAGGCGCTTTCTGGAGTCGCGCTCCAGGCAGCGCCGCAAGAGGACGCTAACCCGCATTATTCATGAGAGTCGGTGGTTGTGCAGGAGATCGCTGTTTTG
>CAZFQH010000669.1:0-211 GCA_964520805.1 uncultured Acidobacteriota bacterium
ACGGTGGCCACCATGGATGTCCTGCCGTATTCGAAGACGGTGGGCAACCGTCCGGCCTGCCTCTTCGGCCCCAACACTCTCGGCCTCAAACGCCGCGGCTTCACGTCCGAAGCCGTGGGGGCGATTCGTCGCGCCTATCGGATCCTGATGCAGAGCGGTCTTCCGGCGGGAGAGGCGCTCCAGCGTATCGAGGCAGAACCCGGTGTGGGGG
>CAZFQH010000669.1:221-2227 GCA_964520805.1 uncultured Acidobacteriota bacterium
TGCGAAGCGCGGAGTGGTGCTCAAGCGCCGGAAGCGGGTCGCGGATCACGACGAGTGACTGACCCCGCCTCCGGCCCGGGTCCGCTTGGCCTGATCGCGGGGAATGGCCGCTTCCCGTTTCTCGTGGCGGAAGCGGCCCGCCGCCAGGGTCGCCGCGTGGTCTTGATCCGGTTGAAGGAGGAGACCGACCCCGGCCTGGAGGATCTGGTGGCGGAAACCCACGAGGTGTCGCTCGGTCAACTCGGCTCGTGTATCGCCGCTCTTAAAGGGGCCGGTGTCCACGAGGCGATCATGGCCGGCCAGGTGCGGCACCGACAGATCTTCTCCGGCATCGTCCCCGATCTGACTCTGATGGGCGTTCTGGCGCGTCTCGCCTTCAAGAACACCGACCGCCTCATCGGTGGCGTGGCCGACGCACTGGAACGGGACGGCATTCGGTTGATCTCGTCGGTCACCCTCCTCGCCGATCAGCTTGCCAATCAGGGAACGATGAGCGGCCGGAAACCCTCGGGAGACGAGCAGAAGGCGATCGACTACGGAGTGCGCATCGCAAGCGAACTCGGGCGACTCGACCTTGGTCAGACCGTGGTGGTCAAGGACCGCGCGGTCGTGGCCCTCGAGGCGATGGAGGGTACCGACGAGGCGATCGCGAGGGGCGCACGCATTGCAGGTCCGGGTGTCGTGGTCGTGAAAATGGCCAAGCCCAGACAGGACATGCGTTTCGACGTCCCCGTGGTCGGGGTGAAAACCCTCGAGACCCTGGCCGCGGCGAAAGCCGCGGTGCTCGCGGTTGAGGCGCAGAAAACGCTTCTCCTCGACAAGGCGGCCTTCCTGAGCCGCGCACGGGAGATGGGCCTCGCGGTTGTGGGTGTGTTCAGGAAGACAACGGAGGTTTGATCGTGGCCGCTGGACCATTGAGAGTCGGGGTCGTTGGGACAGGTGCCCTGGGATCGCATCACGCGAGGGTGTTCGCCTCGCTCGACCAGGTTCGCCTGACCACGGTGTTTGACCTCGATCCGGCGCGCGCGAAGAGCGTGGGAGAGCCCTTCGGCGCTACCGTGGCATTGAACCTCGACGACTTCATCGGCCAGGTGGACGCGGCGGTAATCGCGGTGCCGACCCTCGCCCATGCCGAGGTTGCGACGCGCCTCATCGCCGCCTCGCGTCACGTACTGGTCGAGAAGCCGGTGACCCAAACCATCGAAGACGCCGAGAAGTTGGTGGCCCTCGCCGCGGACCAAGGCGTTGTTCTCCAGGTGGGCCACGTGGAGCGCTTCAACCCGGCCTCCGAGGCGTTACGGCGCATCAGTACTCCGCGCTTCGTCGAGGTGCACAGGCTCTCGCCGTTTCCCAATCGAAGCCTCGACATCGACGTGATCCTCGACCTGATGATCCACGACCTGGATCTACTCCTGGCCTTGGACCAATCGAAGCCGGTGCAGATCGACGCGGTTGGAGTTCCGGTGCTGACGGACCGGTTCGATATCGCGAACGTCAGGATTCGTTTCGAGTCGGGCCTCATCGCCAATCTGACCGCGAGCCGCGTCTCGGCGGAGAAGATCCGGAAGTTCCGGGTCTTTGGTTCGGGCCTGTACGCTTCGTGCGACTTCCTGACCCGACAGGCGCAGATCGCCAAGCTCGTGTTCGGGGAGACCGGGGTGCCGGAGATTCGCATGGAGAGTCTTGGTTCGGCTCAGGGGAACCCCGAAAGCGAGCCCTTGCGCCTTCAGGCTCAGGCCTTTGTGCGGGCCATCCTCGACGAAACACCTCCCGTGGTGTCCGGTCGGGACGGTGTCGCGGTCTTAAGGATCGCGAAAGAGGTTCTGGCCAAGATGAGCGACATGGGACGGAACACTCCGTCCTGAGAACATTCGACGCTCATCGTGGCGGTTTTCAATTTTAACGAAGTCGATCTGGTCACCGAGACCACCGAGGATCCGCGGAGGCCCGTACCGCGCATCGAGTCGCCGCGCCGCGACACCTTGGTTCTCCGGTCGGTTCTGGCC
>CAZFQH010000670.1:0-2222 GCA_964520805.1 uncultured Acidobacteriota bacterium
CACAGCCAGACGAGGGACAGGCCTCCGAGAATCCCGGATTCCGCCAGCCGGCCCATGAGGTCGCTTTGCGCAGGCTTGTCTCGATAGCGGGCGTTGATGCGCCCCTCCCGGAAGGCTCGTTCCGTGGCACTTGGAAAGCGTCCCGGGCCAATCCCGGTCAACGGCTCGTCAAGAAAGGTGAACCAGGCAACGGACTTGAGTGCGGCGTAGTGATTGAGCTGGCCGTCAATTCGAACCCCTGCCACCTCAAGGCTCACCGGCCCCACGCCATAGTCATTTCGAGCGGGACCGGGTTCAATGACCGAAGCGGCATTTACGGTCAGAACCACCAGGATGGCGCCCGCCAGGATCGCGATTCGAAGGACACCGTAGCGGAGCGACGGGCTGACGAACAAGGCCGTCGCCACCGCAAAGCCGGCCACGCTGTGAGAGAAGGTGAAGAACTCCGCGACTGCGAGAACGAGTGCGGCCATCGTCCAGAGGGACCTTCCCCGCCGCGTCCCCGTTTCGCGGAATGCCAGAGAAAGAACCATCGCCACGAGCAGGACGTTCCCGAGCATCTCCGGAGTCACAAGCCCTCCCCTCAAACGTTTGGTGAGTCCGAAGAATGGGAGGCGGTCGGAGGTGCCAAGCAGGCTGGGCGGACCAAACGCCGGGATGCCTACGAGGACTACGGCGAGCGAGATCACCGCGGTCGCAGAGAACATAATGACCAGGATCTCCCTAAGGCGGGCGGTCGCGGGAGCGTCTCTCGATAGGCCACGGAAGACCAGAAACACCGCGGCCACGTAAAGCTGTTTCGCCAAATGCCCGAGCCCCGTCCCTGGTTCAGGCGAGGCGAGTGCCGTGACCAAGGTGACCGCGAGATACGCGCCGAGCGCCCAATCCTGGCGTCCCACCCACCGCCCTGGAAGATCACTCATCCACACCGCGAGGGCCAGCAGGGGAAAGACCAAGTCGCACCACTGCGCGTTGAGGGGAAAGCCCGAACGGCCGAAAGGCAACAAGGCCACATAAACCGCGGCCAGCCAGGGAACGAGCCGTGTCACTCATCGGAACGATAGCGGACCACGTCCGAACACGAAGGCTCGCACTGTCCGATAATCCAGGGGCGATGCCGGAGTTGCCCGACCTCACCGTCTATGTGGAAGCGCTGGATCGCTTCACCTGCGGACGGGTGATCGAGGCCACGCGACTCGGCACGCCCTTCCTCGTGCGCACGTGGGACCCCCCTCTTTCCGCGGCCAACGGAAGGCGAGTGGTCTCCGTCGAGCGAATTGCCAAACGCATCGTGATCGGCGTCGAGGGCGACCTGTTCCTGGTGATCCACCTCATGATCGCCGGCCGCTTTCATTGGAAGAAACGCGCTGCGGCTCTGGCCCGGCGTACGGACCACCTGGCCCTCGACTTCGACCACGGCTCTCTCTTCCTCACCGAGGCTTCAACGAAGAAACGCGCCTCCCTCTATGTGGTACGCGGACGCGCCGCTCTTCGCGATCACGATCCCGGAGGCCTCGAACCTCTGAGCGCGTCGCTGGACGACTTTCGTTCCCGCCTTCAGGCCGCGAACCACACGGTGAAACGGTCTCTCACCGACCCGCGGCGGTTCTCCGGAATCGGGAACGCCTACTCGGATGAGATTCTTCACCGGGCGCGGCTGTCTCCACTAATCTGGACCCAGCGACTGACCGCGGACCAGATCGACGGCCTCCACCGGGCGACTCAATCCACCCTCCGAGAGTGGTGCGACCGATTGAGAGTCCAGTGGGGCGAGAGTTTCCCGGAGAGGGTCACCGCTTTTCATAAGGACATGGCCGCTCACGGCAAAGCGAAGGCGGCCTGTCCGGTCTGCGGAGTTCCTATCCAGCGGATCACCTACGCGACCAACGAATGCAACTACTGTCCGGGCTGCCAGACCGGAGGCAAGCTCCTTGCGGACCGGGGCCTCTCCCGACTCCTCCGCGGCGACTGGCCGAAGTCGCTCGAGGAAATGGAGGAGTGGAAGGCCGCCCGCCGGGCTCCTTGACTAGAGGCGTCTCCAGCACCTACGCTCCCCTCATGGGTCTAAAAGGTCTTCTCGAAAAGATGAAACTCGTCGAGGCCGACGAGCCTGCCCCCGAACCCGAACGGGCGCCGACGTCGGCTACCGCCGCACCCACGCCTCGCCGGGCGGTGGCCCCGCCTTCCGCGCCCCGCCCCACCATGGGCGAACTCCTGCAGCG
>CAZFQH010000671.1:0-2213 GCA_964520805.1 uncultured Acidobacteriota bacterium
CTACAAGCCGGAACGGCTCACGATGGAGAAGGGCGAAAGCGCCTTCTCGCCTCAGGACCGAATCGGTCAGCTGACGATGCGCAATCTCGACATCACCGACACCCACGACAAGCTGATGACCTACGTGAAGACGGGCCTCATCGCGCCATCGCTCGGCTCGTCGATGCCGCTGCTGACCGACGCCGAGCACGATAAGTCGGACCCGAAGAAGAAGTAGCCACTCGAGAGGTCAGGCGCCGCGGCCGCCCGCCCCGCCGTTGCCAGCGCCCATCGTTCGGTCGGGGCCCGAGCGCGCAGCCTGCCCTTGGGGGCGCGAAGCCCGGCCTTGAGAGCTTGTCGGCGTCGAGTGAGTACCACTTCACCTTGGGTGAGAGCGGTATGGGAGAGAATGAACCGACATGAGCAATCGAATCGGGGCGACGCGGAGCTGGATCGTAACCGCCATTGCAATCTGCCTGGCCATTCTGGGTCTTGCCTTCTTGTTCGGGCCGCAGGAAATGGGTGTGATCCTTCTGGGGCGCAATGACGTCGAGCCCATGGCGTCGCTGCTGGGCGCCGCCATTGTCAGCATGGCGCTGATGAACTGGATCGCGCGCCACTCCGCCCTCGGCGGCATCTATGGCCGAACCGTGGTGGCCAGCAATCAGGCGCACTTCGTGATCGGTTCGCTGATCCTGCTCAAGCACGGGGCCCTGGTCGGCGGAACCGGGGCCTATTGGGTTCTCGCCGTGTTCTACGTGCTTGGCGCGGTCTTCTTCAGTTCCCTCCTTTTCGGGGCCTTCATACGGCCTCCCACGGTCGACCAGAAATGACCCTCTTCGAGATTCCGGACGGCGTTCGCGCCGCGTGGCCCAAAGGTTCTCGCGACTTCGATTTCCTTGAAGGGGAATGGATCATTCAGCACCGCAAGCTGCACGAACGGCTGGTCGGTTCAACCGAGTGGCTGGAATTCGAGACGCCCTTCGTGATGGAGCCGATCCTCGGCGGGCTCGGCAACATCGACCAGTGTCGCACCGAAGGCGACCCTTTCTTTGAAGGCGTCTCCGTGCGCCTCTTCGACATGGCCGACAACCTCTGGCGGATCTACTGGATCGACAGCAGCGGCGCCACTCTCTTCCCGCCGGTCGTCGGATCCTTCGATGGGTCCGAGGGGACGTTCAAGGGCGAAGACAATCACGCGGGCAAGCCGGTGCTCGTGACTTTCAAGTGGGACAAGCGTGATCCGCACCATCCGGTCTGGCAGCAGGCGTTCTCCGCGGATCAAGGAGCCACCTGGGAAACCAACTGGTTCATGCACTTTCGGCGCTCGGCCGAGTAGCCGGTCGGGTCCGGACTAGCGCGAGGGCGTGACGGCGGTCCGGTGGCTTACGGGACATGAAATACGCGTGGCGACACCTCAGGATCGCAGTATCGGTTTGCACCCAGCGTGCCAAACGAGCCGTGAAAGCCGCTCAAGCGTTGCGAGCCCCGCGGCGCTGTTCCTCTGCACCCCAAGGCCCTGAACCTGAAGCACGGCGTATCGCGCGCAGCTGGCCGGATCAGAGGCGACACGACAGCCGGTGTCGTAAACAACACCGGCTCGATCTTGACCGCCTTCATAGCCATGTCCATCGCCACCTCGGGCTGACCCAGATCCGACCTGATGTCGGCGAGGTACGACATGGCCCTCGCGAATTGAGGCTCCAGGGGCAGAGCCCTTTCAAGCAAGACGGCGATCTTCTCGTTGGTCGGTCCATCGGCGCCCGAGGGCGGGCGGGTGAGCTGCGCCACGCGGTAGAACACCCGGGCGCGCTTCGACCCAGGCTCCACCGCCTTGCCGAAGGCCGCGAGGGCTTCGACAGTCTTCTGCTCGCGGTCGAGGAGGAGGCCTTCGACTTCAAAGAGACCAGGATGGGCGGGCTCGGCCTTCGCCCCTTCGGCCACAACTGCGCGCGCCTCGACGGGACGCCCCATCGCGGCCAGGAGATAGGAACGTTCGACAGCGGACTCGGCGGGCGACAAGGGTCTTGAGGCTATGGGAATCCTCAGGTACTGGTAAATGGATTTACTCAGGTACTCCCTCATCCCGAGGAAGGAGGGCATCATGTCCGGACCAAAGGCCTCCTTCAGGGCGACGTCGGGCGCCACACCCGCCGCGCGGCAGGTAGCGCTCGATTGCGGCGATCGCATTCAACATGTCGCGGAGCCGCTCCTTCGGATCGCTCAAAGGGCGA
>CAZFQH010000672.1:0-2212 GCA_964520805.1 uncultured Acidobacteriota bacterium
GGGGCCCCGGCCCCTCGGCCTGAAGGGCCCTTCGGTAGCGGTCGACCGCGGCCTCGATCTGGTCTTCGCAGAATTTGAGGGAACGGATCTTCTGCTTGCGGGAGAACGAGTGGGCGTGGGCGTCGAACGCATCCGTCATTCCGCGCAGAACAATGCGTTTCGGGATGCCCTTTTTCCAAAGGCGGGAGAGGAACACCCAGTCCGCGTTGGAGATGAAGAGCGGATCGCCGCGACGCTCGACGAAGGCGCGCTCGATGTCGCGGAAGTACGCGACCTCCGGGTCTTCAGTCGCCGCCGCAGTCACTGCGGCGAGGTCCGGAGGCGGTGGACTTCGCCCGATACCAGGGATCGGACGACACCCTGCGCGTCGCGCACCACGAGTTGGCCGTGAGGGTTCACGTCGAGCAGGGTCACGCGTTTCTCGGTCTCCCCTTCGCTGAACGTGACCTCTTCGCCCCACCAGGGAACCGCCACCCTCTTCCAGGCTTCGACGATCGCAGGGTTTGAGTCGGTGCCGTGTATCAGGCCGAGCACCCGAGCGGTGATGTCGGCCACCAGGGGCGGACGAGAGACTGCGAGTCCAAGGGCCTCAAGTGTGGTGGCTCGCGTAGTCAGGTCCGATGGCAAGCCCTGGCCCGAGACATTCATGCCGATTCCAATGTAGACGCGCGCGCGACCCGACAGCAGGCTCGACTCACAGAGGATCCCGCAGACTTTGCGGCCGCCGATGAGGACGTCGTTTGGCCATTTCAAGGCTGCGGGTGCGCCGAGATCGCCTAGGGCTTCGACCACGCAGGCGCCCACGCCGAGGGGCAATACCCCCAGCCGCGACGCCTCGACCCCTGCGACCGTGATGGTGAACGCGATCGACCCTTCGGGGGAGCGCCATGTATTCGACCCTCGGCCCCGACCGCGGGTCTGCGCTTCCGCCACCACGATCGCAGTCGTCACCGCGGGGTCGAACGTGGAAGACGCGGCCAAGCTTCGAGCGTCATCGTTGGTTGAACCGGTGGTCTGGTGGTGGAACACCGCGACATCGCCCTGTCCTGCCTCGGTCAGAGCCTTCTCGTAGTCTGCTCGATCGAGGCTCAAAGACAGGGCCATCGACGACCCGTCATGCCTTGTCGGGAACCGGGGCGAGTTCGATGTCTTTCACAAACGAAAGGAAGTCGAAGTCACGCGGGTTGTCCGGGCCAGCTACAACCGTCATGGTGGCTCGACCCACCCGAGTCGCCGAGAAGACGTCCTCCCGCACCGGATCGAACAGGTCGAGAACTGACTGCGATGGGGTGAGGGTGAGTGACGTGACATGACGTCCGACGGTCCCACCCGCCTGGGTCTTGGCTCGGTTGATCGCACCTAGCGCGGCCTTTGCCGTTTCATAGATATCGGAATGCTTGGGTGACGCTCCGAGATCGGCAAACTCATCGACGGAAGGCCACGGTTCGAGGTGAATGGACCCCTTGGTTTTGGCGGCAAAGTCCCAACTCCACGCCTCCTCAGTGACGTAGGGGAGGTACGGCGCCATCAGGCGTAGCAGCACGCTCAAGCCACGCCGGAGAGTGGTAACCGCGGAGGCTCGTCCGGCGGGATCGGCATCGCTGCGCGCGCGGGCCTTCACGAGTTCGAGATACGAGTCAGTGAAGCTGTCCCAGAAGAACCGCTCAATAACATCCAGACTCTGGGCGTAGTCCATGGCCTCCAGATGATGGGTGGCGTTCCCGATCGCTGCTTGCAGCTGGCGGAGAAAACCGAGGTCGAGAGGATGGGTGATCGGGCCTTCGGGCGCTTCTTGACCGAGGACGTAGCGCGTGGCGTTGTAGACCTTCACCACCAGGCGACGGCCGACTTTCAGTACTTTTTCGTCGAAGGCGGTGTCGACACCGAGGCGCGCGGCCAGCGACCAGTAGCGGACCGCGTCAGAACCGTACTGGTCGAGCAGGTGCATGGGAGTCACCACGTTGCCCTTGCTCTTCGACATCTTCTTGCGATTGGGATCGAGCACCCAGCCGGAGATGGCCACCCGCTTCCACGGGATCGTGCCTTCGTGCAGCCAGGCTTTGGCGATCGTGTAGAAGGCCCAGGTCCGGATGATCTCGTGGCTCTGGGGTCGCACGTCCATGGGGAAGAGCTTCTTGTGGCGCGCGGGGTTTTGCGTCCAGCCGCTCGCGATCTGAGGCGAGAGGGAACTGGTGAACCACGTATCGAAGAC
>CAZFQH010000673.1:0-2205 GCA_964520805.1 uncultured Acidobacteriota bacterium
GCGCTCACGCCCGCGCGCTCGGTCGGAGGCGACTTCTATGACGTGCTCCGGGTGGGAGAACGAGTCTGGTTCGCGGTGGGCGACGCTTCCGGCAAGGGTGTTGGGGCGGCGCTCTTCACCGCGATGACGCTGACGCTGTTCCGGGCCACGGCGAAGATCGCAAAGGATCCGGGTGAAGCTCTGGCCCGCATCAATCAGGAGCTCTCCCGTGACAATGACGCAATGATGTTCGTGACCGTCTTCGCGGCAACACTTGACATCGCCACGGGCGAAGTCGTCTTCGCCAACGCCGGTCACCCGCCACCCTACGTACTTCGGCCCGAAGGGGCGGTGGCTCTGGAAACGACGGTGGCGCCGGCCCTTGGGGTGATCGAAGACGCCGAATACGCAGTGGGACGCATGCACCTCGGCCCCGGCGACGGCCTGTTCCTTTACAGCGACGGAGTTACGGAGGCGCAGAATCCGGCGGGGGATCTGTGGGGCACGGAGCCGCTCGAAGCTTTTCTACGCGTGCATTTCTCCGCGAACTGCGAAACGCTGACACGTGGCCTGGTCGTTGAGGTGGACCAGTTCGCGGCCGGTGCACCGCCCGCTGACGACCTCACGGTCATGGCACTGCGGCGCGGCCCGGCGCGTTAGAGCCATCAGCGTCTCCCGGAGCCTGGATGACGCGGCCCGATGGCGCCCCTGAAGGCTGCGTGGGCGTTTCCGCAGGCTTCGTTTGATTTCTGCTGGCATGTTGCCACTTTGGAGATGGGCTGAGATGGCCTGAGGCCAGCAGACGCCGCGAGCCGTCGCCTTAATCTGCTTCCCCACGCCAAACCCTGAGGCCGCCGCGGTCCAGCGCGATGGGGATCGCGCGGAAGGCGGGAGACGCCTGCTCGATGTCGCGGACGAGATCGCCCATCGCGGAGGGGCGCCCGTCGGTCAGAAGGGTGAGCGACCCGCCATCACCACCCGCGCCGTTGACTTTCCAACCCAGGACCCCATGCCGCTTCGCCATCTCGAACACACGTCGCGCTTCGGCGCTCACCAGAGATTCATGAAGTCGGGTCTGCGCTTCAGTGCTCTCAGTCATGGCCCGACCCAGGCCTTCGAAATCGCTCCATCACGCAGTTGGCCGACGAAAGGAAGGCGGACATCACCGTGGACGAGTTCCAGACCTTGAACCTCTGCCTCGACGATGCCATGGCTTTTTCGGTGACGGAATACGAACGCCGGCGGGATGCGGCAACCGCCTCCAACGGGATCGAGCGTTCCGGGATCCTGGCCCACGAACTGGGCAACCGGGTTACCGCCGCGCTCGCCCAATTGCCCTACGCCACAAAATGTTGGTTAGCTAAAACGTTAGGCCGCATAGGCCACCACTCCGCACTTCAACATTTCAGGAGAGACCCATGTTTGGCTTCGGGAGCAAGAAAGAGAATCCAGAGCGCAAGGCCGCGCGCGAGGAGTTCGAGACAACCTGCCGTCAGCTTCGAGGAGCTGATGAGGCCGTACAAATGGCAGTTGGTCACACCATAAATATGGCGAACAGCATGTTCATCAAGACGTTTGGCTCCGTCGACGGGTTTGAGCGGATACCAAGCACGCAGAAATTTGAGTATTTGGCAAAGCTGACTGAAGCGGAAAACGCGTTCCGAGATGAGAAGAAGGACATGGCTTCCTCGCTCGGTTTCGGACTCTTCAAAATGTGGGTGGGGATGGTCACTGCCCGCGACACGGAACTTGTCGATGCCTTTGCTCGAGAGTTAGCATTTTTTAGCCGCAAAGGCAATCTTGGCATGTAACTCAGAATGCGGCTTAACCCCTCTACAAGGACTTCCCAAGTTGTCAAGCATCTGTTTTGACTTTCTCCTTGTCCAGCCGGCTGTTTGGAATTCGGCTGCCTTGCACTGAGGACGTGTGAGGAAGAAGGTGCTGTGCGACAGAGAACAGACTGCACATCTACAAACGGTCTTGTTGCACCGGTCGGTGCGGACCCAGATACGAACCGCTCAGTCGGGCTCCATTCGCTCCACGGGTTTGGGCACGATTGCCGCCACGCAGGGTTAGTCGAGTTCACCGGCTGCCGGTCTGACCTGTCAATGCATCTTCGAGAGCACGTCTATCGTGGAGGAAGTGGAATGGGTTGAAAGGCTTGCTCGTGATGCCTCGGCCTCAGGCCGGGCACTGCGCCAGGGCGGGTGGTGGTGCTTGGCCGTC
>CAZFQH010000674.1:0-2202 GCA_964520805.1 uncultured Acidobacteriota bacterium
ACCACGATCTCTGGATCTCGCCTGACGACCCGAAGCGCATGGTGCAGAGCAACGACGGCGGCGGCAACGTCAGCGTGAACGGTGGCGAAACCTGGACCGATCAGGACTATCCAACCTCGCAGTTCTACCACGTGACCACCACGAACCATGTCCCGTATCACGTCTGCGGAGCGCAGCAGGACAACTCCACCGCCTGCGTGTCGAGCCAGGCCTCAGAGAGCATGTTCGGAGAGCGCACGGCGCCCATTTTCTATTCGGCGGGCGGTGGCGAAAGCGGCTACATCGCCCCCCATCCGACCAAGCTCGACGTCTTCTATGCGGGCAGCTATGGCGGCTATATCTCGAAGTTCGATCGCTCGACCGGTCAGACCCGCGCCATCAATCCCTATCCCGACAACCCCATGGGCTACCCCTCGGGTCAGATCGCGGAGCGGTTCCAGTGGACCTTCCCGATTGTTCTCTCGCCCCACGATCCGAACGAGCTATACGTGGGCTCCCAGCACCTGTGGCTCTCCACCAACGAAGGCCAGAGCTGGACGAAGGTGAGTCCCGATCTCACCCGCGGCGACCCTTCCACCATGGGCGATTCCGGGGGACCGATCACCAAGGACCACACCGGCGTTGAGACCTACGGCACGATCTTCACCTTCGCGCCCTCGCGGGTGGACCGCAATGTGATGTGGACGGGTTCGGACGACGGCTACATCCACGTCACGCGGGACAAGGCGAAGACCTGGACGAACGTGACGCCGAAGGATCTGCCCGAGTTCGCGCGCATCAGCATCGTCGAGGCTTCGCCCCACCGCGCCGGCACCGCCTATGTCGCGGCGAACCGCTACGGCCGTGGCGATTTCGCCCCCTGGGTCTACCGCACCGATGACTACGGCCAGACCTGGACGAAGATCGTCGGCGGCGTGACCGCGCGCGACTTCGCCCGCGCGATCCGCGAGGATCTCAAGCGGCCGAAGATGTTGTATCTCGGTACCGAGAACGGCATCTACGTTTCTTTCGACGACGGGGCCAAGTGGGAGTCGCTCCGGCAGGGCCTGCCCGTGACCCCGGTGCACGACATCGCGGTCACCGAGCGCGACCTTGTCATCGGCACGCATGGCCGGGGGTTTTACGTGATGGACAACATCGGCCCTCTGCGGGAACTGCGCAGCCCCGCGGTCAGCGAATCGTCCCTGATGCATCTGTTCACGCCGTGGACCGTGCGTCGTGGCCTCGACCGCAACGCGACGTTCGACTACTCGCTCGAGGCTGCGGTGAAGGACCTCCGGATCGAGATCCTCGACGAAAAGGGTGCGTCGATCCGCACCTACTCGAACTCCGAAGCCGAAGCGGCCAAGGCGCAGAGTGCGCCCGCCGCGCCCGCCAGTGGTGAAGAGAACTTCTTCCGAGGCCCGCGTGACCCAAAGCCCCCGCTGACCCCCGGTCACCATCGCGTGAACTGGGATCTGCGCTATCCGGGAGCTACGGAATTCCCCGGGTTGATCATGTGGGCGGCCAGCTCACGCGGGCCACTGGCACCCACTGGTTCCTTTCAGGTGCGGGTGACCGCGGACGGCCTCAGCCAGACCAGAACCTTCCGGATCGAGAGAGAGAAGACACTCCTCAAGGATGTGACCGATGCCGATCTCCAGGCCCAGTTCGACCTCGCCATCCAGGTCCGCAACAAAGCGAGCCAGGCCAACGACGCGGTGCTGCTGATTCGCGGCATCAAGAGCCAGGTCGAGGAACGCATCAAGAAACTCGATACGGCAAAGCCCGGGAAGAAGCCCTCACCCACTTTGGTGGCGGCGCGCGCCCTGAACGAGAAGCTCTCCGCGGTGGAGGGTGAGGTCTACCAGGTCAAGAACCGCAGTTCGCAGGATCCGCTCAACTACCCGATCAAGCTCAACAACAAGATCGCGGCCCTCCAGGGCGTGATCGAAAGCGCCGAGGCCCGGCCCACCGATCAGAGCCGGGAGGTCTTCAAGATGCTCTCCGACAAGCTGGACGCGCAGCTTGGCAGAATGGACGCCATCATCAAGACCGATTTGCCGAAGCTCGTGACCCTGCTTCAGCGGCAGAAGCTCGAAGCGGTGACGGTCACCCCGCTCAAGACCGACACAAAGTAGAAAGACGCGTGCAGGGCCGGGCGCCTGAAGGGCGACACATGGTTTCACCTACCGACGGGCTCCTCCGCCTCCAGGAGGGGAA
>CAZFQH010000675.1:0-2200 GCA_964520805.1 uncultured Acidobacteriota bacterium
CTGCAACTCTGCCCGAGAGCGCGTTAGCCTGGCCTTGGGCCACCGTTCTGGTTCGCTACGACACCGCCATGCGCGATTGGAGGGTTGTGGCGAAGGCCGTGGTGGCCGTCGAGGGCGTAATCGTAGTCGATCTGATCGGCCCGGGATCCTATGCCCTCGTGGCGCCCGATGTCGCCGGAACGTTGCCTGAGCCAGTCGTTGGGACGCCAGTCGAAGGGACGATCTCCCTAGGCAACGTGGGTGAGGCCCTTGTGGGGATCAGCGTCGCCGCGATTCCGGCGACGGCAACGTCGGAGGGTCGCGTTGACCCCGCCGTCCTTCCGCCGACGGGTGGCACGGCCACGGGTTCGCTACGCCTCGACTCCCCAACAACCCTCCCCTCCGGCACGATCGTTCAGGCCGACATGGAGGAGACATACACACTGGCGTCCGGAGAAGAGGCGAGCGCCCCGAAGCGTTCGATGGATCTGGTCGTCTACAAGCACGCCGCCCTTAGAACCGCCTGGGGTGTGGGTGCCGGCACCGGCACCCACACCACGACGAACGCCCCCGCCTCGACGCTTTGTGCCGACATCGCAGGCGTGGCCTTTGTGGGCGTGCTTCCGGGCGACTTCCACCTCTGCGCCACTTTTCCAATTACACCCTCCCGGACCTACGGACCGAGCGGCTTGAGGGAGGGAAGGGTGCACATCGACCTCCTAGCGGGCAGGGAGAACGCAAGGGGCCTCGTCGGAGGCAACGCAGCTACCACGGTGACCTCGGGAAACGTACAACTCAACGTCGCGGCGGGAAGCCTCGACGAGGACACGGCGATCGCCCTCTACGCCTACGACGAGTATTCGCCCTTTATTCCTACCACGAACGGCATTACACCCTTGGGCGAAGTGACGGTGGACTTCGCGTCCTCGACCCTCAACACCTCAGCCTCCCTCACATTCCGAAACGTGGCCGCCGCACCGGGCGACACGTTGCTCGTGGCAAGAGTCGATCGCGCAGACTACGACGGCATCCCCAGGCTCCAGGTCGTGGCTCTGGCCGACGTGATCATGGCCCAAGGCCACCCCCTATCTTTGCCATCAACCGGGGGGGCAAGTGTCGGCGCGCCCGTGAACGGCCAAACGAACGCAGTCACCCGAGCCGAGACCGGCGTGCCCGGTCTCACGCTGGACGGCATCAAGAAGGAAGGCCGCTACGCCCTCCTCCTCCTCGGCGGCCCGGTTGGCTGGATCTCAGGCACGACCACGGCAGGAGGGAACCCAGTTCGCGCCTTGGTCACAACGAACTCCCTCCCTTTTGTCGCCACTTCGAATGTAGGGGCGGCCGTGGTGGCCCTGGCCCAAGGCCAGGCTAGCGCGCCCCGTTCGTACACCATCCCCGCCCGCCTGGGCTCCGCGACCGTAACCGCAAGGGTCCTAGGCCAAAGCCTCATCGGAACCGCGCAAACCACCGCCGTTGACGGCAGTCCAGCCACCGCCGATATCGCGCTTCAGGGCACGGTCAGCCAGGCCACGATCACGCCGGCCTCAGGCGCCATCGGCATCGAGGTAAACGAGCCGCTGACGCTGACCTCACCGGTTGCCCTGGACGCGACCACGATCACCCCCGCGAACGTCGTCCTTAGAACGGTACCGAGCGCGCCAGCCTCCCCTTGGGGGACTCCGCCCGCCACCACCTCGACAACGGCGCCCCTCCGTTTCGTCCTTTCCGGCTCCGGCAAGCAACTCTCGATTATTCCGACCGCGGCCGCGACCACGCCGCCGACCCCCGCACTCGCATTCTCGACCAACTACACCCTGGAAGTCACAGGCCTGCTCGACACCGCAGGGGGACTGGTTACAGCGCCCGCCACAACGTTCCGAACGAAGGACGATATCAAGCCGGTCTACAACCTAACCGCCATGGTTTTCAGCCTGCCCGATTCGGAGGGCATCGTTTCGGTCTCCGCTCCCGAGGGGACGCTCCCGCCCGGTACGACCGTGCTGATCATCAATGGCAACAATGGGGTCGTGGTGAGCCTCACCGCGGGCAACGACGGTCAGCTCTTCGGAACTCTGCCCGGAAGTATCGACGATCGCCTGTTCGTCACGGTTACGGACCCCTTCGGCAACACGACCGCGTTCAATCGCACCGAGTTCGTTGACCCCTCGACTGGGGAAACCGCGGTGGGCGTCTTCGGCGGAAAGGTGCTGGGTCCCTCGGG
>CAZFQH010000676.1:0-2199 GCA_964520805.1 uncultured Acidobacteriota bacterium
TCGCCCGCCCGGCCGCGAGGCGTACCCCGGCGACGTCTTCTATCTCCATAGCCGCCTGCTCGAGCGGGGATCGAAACTCTCGGCCAAGAAGGGCGGAGGCAGCCTCACTTCGATCCCGATCATCGAAACCCAGGCTGGCGACATCTCGGCTTACATTCCGACCAACGTCATCTCGATCACCGACGGTCAGATCTTCCTCGAAGCCGACCTCTTCAACTCGGGCATCCGCCCCGCCATCAACGTCGGCAACTCGGTGTCCCGCGTCGGCGGCTCGGCGCAGGTGAAAGCGATGAAGTCGGTCGCCGGTCGTCTCCGCCTCGACCTCGCCCAGTATCGCGAGCTCGCGGCGTTCGCGATGTTCGCCTCCGACCTCGACAAGAGCACCCAGGCAACCCTCGCCCGAGGCCAGCGCATGACCGAGTTCCTCAAGCAGGATCAGTACTCCCCGCTCTCCATGGAGAAGCAGGTCATCGGGATGTACGCGGGCATCAATGGTTTCCTTGATTCCTACACGGTGGGTGATGTCCGGCGCTACGAACGCGAGCTCCATGCTTTCCTCGACGCCCGTCACCCCGCGCTGCTCAAACAGATTTCCGAGAAGAAGGAACTGACCAAAGAACTCACGGAACAGGTGAAAGCCGTTCTGGCCGAATTCGCCGATCTCTTCCAGGCCAAGGCGTAGGACCACCCGGAACACGACTGAGCCCCCAAGAGAGAGCCCAACAAAAGAGCAACCATGCCCGCGCTCATAGATATCCGAAGACGCATCCGCAGCGTCAAAAACACCCAGCAGATCACCAAGGCCTTGAAGATGGTCTCGGCCGCCAAACTGCGCCGGGCTCAGGAATCGATGTTCGCGGCCCGGCCGTACGCGCGCACCATGGCCCAGGTCCTGAAGGACGTGGCGAGCCGCGCGGAAGGCGAGGAGAACCATCCTCTCTTCCGGGCGACGTCTGGAACCGGCAAAGTGCTCTTCATCGTGGTGACTGCCGACAAAGGTCTGTGCGGCGCCTTCAATTCCTCCCTTCTCCGAGTGGCGCAGAAATTCCTGGTCGAGAACACCGCCCGCGAAGTGGTGGTCGACGCGGTCGGCCGCAAGGGTCGCGATTTCCTGCGTCGCCGCACCAAGGTCCGCAAGGAATACATCGGCGTCTTCCAGTCCCTCGCTTACGCCAAAGCGCAGGCAATCGCCCAGTCCGCCATGCAGGCGTTTTTGGACCGTGAAGTCGATGAGGTGGTTCTGCTGTACAACGAATTCAAGAGCGTGATCCAGCAGCGCATCGTCACCCAACGACTGCTTCCCCTCGACGTGGTCGATGCCGCCGTCGAGGAAGAAGCCAAGGGTGCGCAAAACTACGTGTACGAGCCGGATCCGCGGACGATCTTCGACAAACTGCTGCCCAAGGTGGTCGAAATCTCGGTGTGGCAGGCGCTGCTCGAGTCCAACGCTGCCGAACACGGTGCCCGCATGGCGGCCATGGACTCGGCCACCCGCAACGCATCGCAGACCATCGACAGCCTGACCCTCTACATGAACAAGGTGCGACAGGCCGCGATCACCAAAGAAATCATCGAAGTCGTTTCGGGCTCGGCCGCGTAGGGGCGGCCCTTGTGGCCGCCCGCCCCCGAACCACCGGAAACCAAAAACCCGACAAAACCTCCCCAGAAAAACGAAAGAACAACGGAAAGAACCCATGGCCTCAGAGAACGTCGGTCGAGTCATTCAGGTGATCGGTCCCGTAGTGGACATCGAGTTCCCGAACGGCGTCCCGGCCATTTACAACGCGGTGAAGATCGAGGGCGGGAACATCAGGGTGGTGGTCGAAGTGGAGCAGCACCTCGGCGAAAACCGGGTTCGCTGCGTGGCCATGCAGCCCACCGACGGCATGGTCCGTGGCATGGCGGCCAAAGACACGGGCACCGCCATCATGGTTCCGGTCGGCCCGGGAACACTTGGTCGCGTGGTGAACGTCCTCGGTGAACCGATCGACGAGTTCGGTCCGGTCAAGAGCACCAAGCATTACCCGATTCATCGCCCCGCACCCGCGTTCGACCAGCAGTCCACCAAGCTCGAAATGTTCGAGACCGGTATCAAGGTTATCGATCTGATCGAGCCGTATCTCCGCGGCGGAAAAATTGGTCTCTTCGGCGGTGCCGGGGTCGGCAAGACCGTCATCATCCAGGAACTCATCTACAACC
>CAZFQH010000677.1:0-2196 GCA_964520805.1 uncultured Acidobacteriota bacterium
AGCAACCCCCTCCCACCACTACCACCCCGCCAGGGCGGCCACAAGGGCCTCCCCTACACCTCGGTGGGGTGCCGCCGCCGCACGCAACTACCCGAGACCCGCCCAACCACCAAGCCCCGCTAGACCTCACGTCATTGCGAGCCGCACGTCGAAGGAGCAGCGGCGAAGCAACCCCCTCCCACCACTACCACCCCGCCAGGGCGGCCACAAGGGCCTCCCCTCACCTCGGCGGACGTAGGCCGCCTACCGAGACCCGCGCAAAGCTTCGATATCCTTCCGCAGGGCACGAACCTCATCGAGGATCAGCTTCGTGTGGGCATCGCCTTCCTCCTTCAGGTCTTCGCTCACCTGCGACTGCATCGCATTCACCACCACTGCGATGAACAGGTTGAGGACCATGAAGGTCGCGATCAGCAGGTAGCAGACGAAGAAGATCCAGGCATAGGGGGCCTGAGCCATGACCGTGCGCGCGATGTCGGGCCATCCTTCCACGGTCATCACCTGGAAAAGTGTGAAGAGCGATGCGCCCAGGGTGCCGAAGAATTCGGGTGCTATCGAACCGAACAGCTTGGTGGTCAGAACCGCGGAGACGTAGAGGACAAGAGAGAGCAGGCCGATGATCGAGGCCATTCCGGGAAGTGCTTTAAGCAGCGCGCCCACCACCCCGCGCATCGACGGAACGAGGGACACGAGGCGCAGAATCCGGAGCACCCGAAGCGCGCGCAAAACGCTGAAAGCACCGGCCGCGGGCATCAGAGCGATGCCTATGATCACGAAGTCGAATACGCGCCACGGATCGTGGAAGAAGGAGCCCCGGAATACAAAGAACCGGGCCAGGAGTTCCGCCACGAAGACGCTCAGCGCCGCCCGATCGAGAATGTGGAGAATGTCCCCGAAACTCGACAGGAGAGCGGGCGACGTCTCCATGCCCAGCGTGATCGCGTTGACGAAGATCAGCACGGTCACGAAGGTCTCGAACCGGGTGTCTTCAATAAGGGCGCGGACCCGTTCGCGGGCGTCCATTCGCACTTCCATAGGCGCGCTCATGATCCGGCCACCACAGAAGCCGCCGCGCTGCGAATCCGGCGGGTGACCAGTTTCTCGGCGCCGAGAGCGATCAGGAACCCTCCGCCCACGCAGAGGAGGCTCAGAGCCGATACGCCGGTGCCGGAGAGGCCGATCGCCACCGAGACGACGCCCAAAACAACATAGAGACAGAGGAGCCAGATCGGCTGGAGCTTCAAGTCCTTGAGGAGAAGCTCGTCATGTTTCGAAAGCATGCGGGTGATCCTATTGGGAGAGCGCGGATCAGGGCAAAGCGAGTTTGCAAGGGTCCTCCGAACGGTAGAATCAGCGGACGCAATGCCGAAACTGAAGCCGAAAATGGTCGCGCCGCGCGTGGGAGTGGTGATGGGCTCACGGTCGGATTGGGAAACCATGAAGGCGGCCTCGGAGACCCTCGATCGGCTCGGCATCGCCCATGAAGTTCAAGTGGTGTCGGCGCATCGCACACCCGATCGCCTCTTCGACTATGCCGCCACGGCGGCGTCGCGCGGTCTGCGCGCCATCATCGCAGGAGCCGGAGGGGCTGCTCATCTTCCGGGCATGCTGGCCGCGAAGACCGCGGTTCCGATCCTGGGCGTACCGGTCCAGTCCAAGGCGCTCTCGGGGATGGATTCCCTCCTCTCCATCGTGCAGATGCCCGCGGGAATCCCGGTCGCCACCTTCGCCATCGGCACAGCCGGAGCCACAAACGCGGCACTCTTCGCGGCCGCACTTCTCGCCGCCACCGATGCGCGGGTCGGCAAAGCCCTCGCCGCCTTCCGCCAGGCCCAGACCGATCAGGTCCTCGAACTCTCAGACCCGCGTCACTGAAGCTGAGACCCAAATGGCGACCACGGTCGGTATTCTGGGGGGCGGGCAACTCGCCCGCATGATGGCGATCGCGGGCGCGCCCCTCGGTCTGCGCTTCCGCGTGGTGGACACGGTGGCCGATGCCTGTGCCGCGCAGGTGGCCCCGCTGATCTGCGCCGACTACAACGACTTCGAGGCGATGTCTCGATTCGCCGACGGCATCGATGTCGTGACCTTCGACTTCGAGAACGTGCCCGCCGACGCCGCGATGTACCTCGCTTCACGGGTGCCCGTCTTCCCGAATCCCCACTCCCTGTCGGTGGCTCAGGATCGGCTCGAGGA
>CAZFQH010000678.1:0-2196 GCA_964520805.1 uncultured Acidobacteriota bacterium
CTCGCCCGGTCGTGCGGTCAGCTCGATGCGATTCAGCACCGGCGCGTCGGGGCGAGCGGGGTAGGCGAAGCCGACGGCCTCGAAGGCGACTCGCCCCGCGACCCGCGGCAGCGTCGTGGAGCCGAAGCACGCGGCCGCAACGGGCGCGTCGATCACCTCGAAGACCCGCTCCGCGGCGCCGGCGACGCGCGCACACTCGGCACCGAAGGTGACGAGATCGCCGAAGCAGCTCGCCACCAGTTCGGCGTACAGGATGAAGGCCACCAGCAGGCCCGGCGAGAGCTCGCCCTGGCCCACCAGCCGCGCGCCGGCCCAGACCACGCCGACCAGCGCGACGTCGCCCAGGAGCTTGGCCACAGCGTCGAGGCCCGCCGTCGCGAGCAGCCGCATGCGGCCAAGCCCCTGCGCCTGGCCCAGGGCGGCGCCGTAGCGGCCGGCCTCGGCGCCCTCGGCCGCGAAGGCGCGCACTGTGCGGATGCCCGCGAGCGCCTCGTCGGCCACCTGCTGGGCGACCCCGAACGCGTCCTGGGCGCCGCGCGAGAAGCGCTGAATGCGCTTCGCCGCCAGCCGGAACAAAAGCGCCACCGGGGCGCCCGCCACCACCACCAGCGCGGTCAGCGCCGGCGACGTCCACAGCAGCACGGAAACCCCGGCCAGCACGCAGACGGCGTCGCGTACCGCGCCCTCGAGGTCGCGCCCCAGCGCGTCGTGGACCAGCTCCGCGTCGGCCCCCAGCCGGCCGCCCAGGTCGGCGGTCGAACGGCGGTCGAAAAAGGCGACCTGCTGCTCGAGCAGGCGGCCGAACAGCCGCCGCCGCAGCCCGCTGACGACGCGCAGGGCGGCACTGGCGAAGGCGTAGCCCCGGAAGAACGTGCCGAGCGCGCGCAGCGCCGCCGCGGCCGCCATCAGCAGCGCGGCGCGGTCAACCCGGCCCGGCACCAGCGCCTCGTCGATCGCCACCCGCACGAACTGGGGATAGAGCAGGGTGGCCGCGGTGGAAGCCAGGATCCACGCGGTACCGAAGGCGTAGGCGGCGCGCTCCCGAGCCGCCAACCGCAATAGCGAGCCGATCGCCCCGCGGGTCGAGATCGCCGGCGAGCTCAGGAGGGCTCGACGACCTCCGGCCGGTAGCCGGAGCGCCAGATCCGCCACGCCTCGTGCCAGAAGTCGAAGCACAGCGCGCACGTGACCTTGTGCGGGAAGAACCACCACTTGTGCAGGCGGTAAGTGAGGTAGCGCTTGCGCAGGAAGCGCTCCGGCTGGTTGGGACACGGCAGCAGCGTGCCCTCGAAGCGGATCTGCCACAGCGGCTCGACCCACTCCCTGGGGAAGTCGTCGAACCAGACGTCGTGGTAGCGGCGAATGCCGCGGCGCAAGGCAGGGTCGCCGTGAACCAGCATCCCGCCCCGCTCGGTCCACGGCTCGACGTCCACGGTCACCCCGCGGTAGAAGATCGCGGCGCGCTTCAGGTTCAGCTCGATCCCGTGCTGCGCCAGCTCGAAGGCGGTGGCCTCGAGTGCTGGCTGGTCCTCGGCACGGAAGGAGATGTCGCCGTCGTGGTCCCACGGCAGCATGCGGCCGCTGCGCACAGCGCCCAGCAGGTTGCCGTAGTCGAGCCAGTAGCGCACCGGGTGGCGGGAGACCACCTCGTGGAACGTGCGCACCATGAAGGCGATGGTGGCGCGGCGCTCGACGGGCGTGATGCAGGAGTCGAACAGGTGCGGCGTGCCGCGCAGGGCCTCGATCGTTGAGGCGAGCATCGACAATGCGAAGCGCAGCGGGCGCCCGGCGAGGGCGACAGCCGCGACGGTGGCCAGAGCGATCACCGTCGGCGTCAGCTCCATGGACTCGCTGATTCTAGTGGCCGAAGGCGCAGCGCGCGCAGGGCGTGCTGCGCCGCAAAACCGTGAGCCAGGAGGATCGGCACGCCCGCGCCGTCCCACGGTAGGTATAGCGCCGGCACCAGCACGGTGTAGAGAGCGACCGCGTGCTTCAGCTCGTCGTCCGCGGCGAGCGCCAGCGGCAGTAGGACCACGGGATACCAGACCATGAACCAGCCCATCGCGACCGACTGAGCGAGCAGCAGAAAGACGAGCGATTCGCGTACGGCTGCGGTCCCAGTGCGGGTGCGCCACGCCGCGTGCGCGGCCGAGGCTGAAAGCGCGGCCAGCGCCAGCATGGACCACGCCTCGGCCG
>CAZFQH010000679.1:0-2195 GCA_964520805.1 uncultured Acidobacteriota bacterium
GATTCACGTGGATGCCCCCGAGGCGACGTCATGTGGGTGTGCTCGCGGGATGTGCAAGAAACACGGTCCAGCCCCCGGGGCCAGCGAAAGGCGAGGAGCGTCGTAGTAGACCGTGAGGCGGTGCAGCAGCCCCGGTAGCGCCATGAACTCCCTCATGGTTGCCTCCCGCGGCGCAAGCGCCCGGAGCAAGCCGGGTGGCTTGTTCGGTGACTTGTTCTCTCCTTTCGCGCGACGCACCACCCTTCACGGCCGCTTCAGATGCACGGGCCGGGCGCACCTGAAAGTAGGTCCGGTCCTCGTCAGACTCGAACTCTGGCGGTCGGACGGGGTCAAGGCCAAGGGTTCGGTGGCGGCGGCCCGTTCGGACGGACTGAGGCACTTGCCGGCAGCGCAGTACGGACTGAGCCGGGGGGAATTGACGACCGACGCAAGGTGCCTGAGCAAACCCGAAGGGTTTGCGAGGCACCGCAGCAGGGTGCCGACTCCCGGCGCGTCCAACCATTCGGGCAAAGCCCGAATGGTGGAGGCGGCGGGAATCGAACCCGCGTCCGAAAGCGTGCCACGGAAGGCCCTACAGGCTTAGTTCCGCCTGGAGTTTCGCGTCGCGCATAGAGGCGGAACAAAAGCGCGCGGCGCTAGTCCGATTGGATCTCGCTTTCCTCCCCCGGACCGAGAGATCGAAGCCAGCCCGCATTGATGACGCTCTTAACCCCCGCCACGGGCGAGCTGAGGTCAGAGCGTGGTTACCTTTTAGGCAGCCAAAGCCAAGTTATCGTTGGCACTTCTAGTTTTCCACCGAATTAACGAGCCGGTAGACACGCTCGGCCTGCTCCTTGCCGAAGTCAAACGCTCCCGTCGAAACCAGGGCGCCCCCTTCACTCAATGAAACGGGATGAGTGTAGCAGCACCGCGCGCACGGTCTGAAGGGCTGCCTACGCCCGCCAGCGATCACCGGCCGAGAGGTGCTTTCCGTTCGCTCCGTCCGGCTAAAGGTCAGCAGGCTCGAAGGGTGGAAGTGGATCCGTTTCGCCGAGGGTGGTGGCCTGGGGGGAATCTAGTGGCTTCCCCAACTGCGTCGTGTCCGTGTTGGCGAGAAACTCCCCATCGCCTGCGCGAAGGACCTATCGTCTCTAAATGGAGCGCGGAGCCTGGCCTTGGGCCAGCGCGATAGCCTGGCCTTGGGCCAGCGCGATAGCCTGGCCTTGGGCCACTGAAGCGATCTCTGAACCGCGAGGTGGCTTCGTCGGATCTCGTTCGACGGCCTCCTCGCCATGACAGGTAAAAGTGCCTGAAATGTGGCTTTACCTGGTTTCTAGGAGTGGCTTACCAAATGTGTCGTGTTCGTGTTGGCCAGAAACCCCCCATCGCCAGCGAGAAGGACCCATCGTCTCTAAATGGAGCGCGGAGCCTGGCCAAGGGAACGTATGATGCAGGGAGGCTTCGACTGGGCTGCCTTCAACCTGCTTAGCCACCGCGGAACCGGTGGCTGAGCCCATTGAGCGCTTTCGGTCGAACGCGAAGCTTGGCCTCGGGCCATCGCGAAGCCTGCCCTTGGGGCAGCGCGGAGCCTGGCCTGGGGCCACCGACGCGATCTCTGAACGGCGAGATGGCTTCGTCGGATCTCGTTCGACTTCCTCCTCGCTATGACGGCAAAAAGGGGGCTCCCACCTGCGGGGTTCTTAGGAGGAATGATGGGCCGAGTTGGCGAAACGTTTCCAGCACAACCAGGCCAAAGGCCCAACGATCACGATCTCCAGCGCCACCGCCACAATGTTGTGCCGGATCGCCTCGGGGCTGAAACTCCGATGCACGTCGTAGAACAGGGCCATCGGGGCGATGAAGAAGTCCCTCGACACGGGCCACAACGCCATCTCTCCAAAGGGTGGCATGGTGTCGAGGCCCACATAGTCCAGCAAAACGTGAGAACCCCAGGCCGCGGCTACCGCGAGTGCTCCGGGGAGGCCGAACCCCAATCGACGCATCAAGGTGGCGAGGCAGCCAGCCAAGGCCGCCATGCCAATACTGTGCGACGGGCCCCGATGGTGATTCACCCCGTCAAAGAGTCGCAGCGCCAGGTCGAGGTCCGGCGCAATCGCACAGAAAACCAGAACCGCGACCTGAGAAGTCGAGAGTCTCGCTGATCGCCCGGCAATCCCGGCGACCGCGAGCGCGGCAAGTGCGTGCCCTACCGGCGT
>CAZFQH010000680.1:0-2194 GCA_964520805.1 uncultured Acidobacteriota bacterium
CGTCGATCTTCCGGCCGAGCTTCTCGCGCAGCGCCTCGCGGTCGGTGTCGCCCACCGGGACGGGTGCGGCCTCCGACGTGGGCTGCGGCAACGACTCGGCCTGCTCGGGCAGGTGGAGGAACATCAGCATGTGCTCGCGGATCAGGCGAGCGGCCAGGCCCACCGCTTCGCGCGGAGTGGTCACGCCGTTGGTCCAGACTTCCAGAGTCAGCTTCTCGTAGTCGGTGGCCTGCCCGACGCGGGCGGCCTCGACGAAGTAGTTCACCTTGCGCACCGGCGAATGAACGGAGTCGATGGGGATCCAGCCGATCGAGAGCGACTCGTCGAAGTTCTTCTCGGCCGGGATGTATCCACGGCCCGGCTTCACCACCATCTCGATGTTGAGCGAGGAGCCCGCGGACAGAGTCGCGATGTAGGCCTCGGGGTCGAGGATGTCCACATCGGCGTCGGGAGTGATGTGCTTGGCCTTGATCTCCCCCGCCTCGGAGGTCTTGAGATAGATCGTCTTCGGATGGTCCACGTTCAGGCGAAGCGAAAGCTTCTTGAGGTTGAGAATGAGGTCGGTCGCATCCTCAGTGGCCCCAGGGATGGGCGAGAACTCGTGGAGGACACCTTCGATCCGGATCGCGGTGACCGCGGCTCCCTCGATGCTGGAAAGCAGGACGCGACGCATCGCATTCCCAACCGTCGTTCCAAAACCGCGCTCGAAAGGCTGGGCGAAGAAGCGGCCATAGGTGTCGTTTGAAACCTCGTCGTCCATGTCGAGGTGGCGGGGGCGCTGAAAGCCTTTCCAAAGCATCTTGGTTTTGTTTCCTTAAGAGTCGGTACTGGTTGCTGGATGTAAAGGGGTGAAACGGAAAAAAGATGAGTCGCCTTCGTCCCGACGGGCGCACAGCGCCTCGGGCCTCGGCGCAGGCTCCTACTTCGAGTAGAGCTCGACGATGAGCTGCTCTTGGATCGGGAAGTTCACGTCGTCGCGCGACGGCATGGCCTTCACTTTGCCCGAGCGGGCCGCGGGGTCGAGCTCGATCCAACGCGGAGCCGTACGGCCCTTGGCGTCTTCGATGGCATCGGCCACGAACTGAAGTTTGGTTGCGCGCTCGGAGAGCGAGATCACATCGTTGAGGCTGACCTCGAACGAGGCGATGTCGACCTTCTTGCCGTTCACGCGCACATGTCCGTGGCCGACGAGCTGGCGGGACTGCGCGCGGGAGGCTGCAAAGCCCATACGGAAGACCGCGCTGTCGAGACGACGCTCGAGCAAAATCAGGAGAGTTTCGCCGACGACCCCCTTCTGCTGGGAGGCGCGGTCGAAGGTGCGGCGGAACTGCCGTTCGAGCAGGCCATAGATGCGCTTGACCTTCTGCTTCTCGCGCATCTGCAGTCCGTAGCCCTGGGTTTTCGGCTTGGCGTTTCGGCCATGCTGACCGGGCGGGTAGTTGCGCTTTTCAATCGCCGCTTTGCCGGACGTATCACGCCGGCCTTTGAGGAAGAGATTGATCCCTTCGCGTCGGGACAGTTTCCCGGTGGGTCCAATATATCGAGCCACTTGTTTCTCCGCTTCGCTTTCTTATGAGCTCTTGAAAATTAGACGCGGCGCCGCTTGGGCGGCCGACAGCCGTTGTGGGGGATGGGCGTGATGTCGCGAATCGACTTCACTTCGACGCCCACCGCGGTAAAGGCGCGGATGGCCGACTCGCGTCCGCTGCCCGGGCCCTGGATGCGAACGTCGACGGACTTGAGCCCGTGATCCTTGGCGTTCGTGGCCGCGGTGGTGGCCGCCTGCTGGGCCGCAAAGGGCGTGCCCTTGCGCGAGCCCTTGAAGCCCATGCTTCCCGAGCTTGACCAGGCGATCACGTTGCCCGCGGCGTCGGTGATGGTGATCTTGGTGTTGTTGAAGGACGCCTGGATGCTCACCGTGCCGTGCGGCACATGCTTGCGCTCCTTGCGGGTCTTCTTGCCGGGTTCGGCTTTGGGGGTCGTGGTTGGGGCTGCCATGCTGTTTTAGTCCTGGTGAGTTTGGTGCGGCGTCACTTCTTGACCGTGCGCGCGCCCTTGCGGGGCCCCTTGCGGGTACGCGCGTTGGTCTTGGTCCGCTGTCCGCGGACCGGGAGATTCCGGCGGTGCCGCGAGCCGCGATGCGAGCCGATCTCGATCAGCCGCTTGATGTCGAGCGACACCTGCTTGCGCAGAT
>CAZFQH010000681.1:0-2192 GCA_964520805.1 uncultured Acidobacteriota bacterium
TGCGGTGGCTCTGGTGGGGGTGGTGGGAGACGACAGCGCGGGCGAGCACCTGGCGCGGGCGACCCGGGCCCAGGGGGTGAACGCGCGACTGGTGGTCCTTCCCGGACGCCCGACCACGGTGAAGACGCGGATCATGGCCCACCAGCAGCAGATGGTGCGGACCGACCGCGAGGTGGCGGGGCCGATCGACGCCGCCACCGAGTCAAAGCTCCTCGCCGAGGTAGCCAGGGTTTTGAAGCAGGGCTCGGCTTTGGTGGTCTCCGACTATCAAAAGGGCGTGGTCACCCGCGGCTTGATGAGGGGCCTCATAACTCTCGCGCGCAAGCGGAAGGCTCTGGTCCTTGTTGATCCCAAGGTTAAGAACATCGGCTTGTTCAAGGGCGCACATCTTGTCACTCCAAACCACAAGGAGGCCGAACAGATCAGCGGCCTCGCCATTCGCACGGATGCGGACGCCGAGCGGGCCGTGCTTCGCATCGCGCGGATCGCGGGCTCGGAGGGCGCGCTGATCACGCGCGGTGAAGAAGGCATGTCCCTCGGCATGAGGACGGGACGAAAGTTCTCCTACTGGCACGTGCGCGCCACCGCGCGTGAAGTGTTCGATGTCACGGGTGCGGGCGACACCGCGATCGCGACGCTGGCCCTGGCCCTCGTGGCCGGCGCTTCGCCCCACAAGGCCATGGTTCTCTCCAATCTCGCGGCCGGGGTGGCGGTGGGCAAACTCGGCACTTCGAGCGTGACCCCGGCGGAGATTCGCGCGGTGCTGAAAAGAGAGGCCGAGACGCGCTCCGCGGTCCGCGCGGTCCGTTGAAAGTTTGCATCGTCGGGGCCGGGCCGGCCGGCTCGATGGCGGCTCTCGAGTTCGCGAAGAAAGGGGCTTCAGTCTCGATCTTCGATCCCACTCATCCGCGCGAGAAGCCCTGCGGCGGTGGGCTGACCGGAAAGAGTCTGGCTTTGCTGCCCGTGGGACCGTCTCGCGATCCGCTGCCCGCGCGCCGGGTGCAGAACTGCCGTTTCGACACCCCGCGGGGCTTGATGATCGACCTCGATCTGGGCGAGCCCGTGGGGATCGTGGCGCGCGCCGATTTCGACGCCTGGCTGCTGCGACGAGCCGTTGAGGCGGGCGCCCGGCACTTCAATGATCGAATCACCAAGGTCGATGCCACCGGCCAGGTGAAGTCGCTGGGCGGCGTCGAAGAGATCTTCGATCTTGTCGTCGGCGCGGACGGCGCCAATTCTCTAGTCCGCCGTACCTTCCTCAGTGCCACACCCAAGGAGCGGCGGTGGATGGCCTGCGGCTGGTACGCGCGCGGCGACTCGGAGATGGTGGTGCGTTTTCTGGAGGGCGTCGAGGGGTACCTGTGGCTCTTTCCCCGTGCGGGACATGTGGGTGTCGGGATCGGAGCCCCCCTCGGACATCCGCCGACCAAGGACCTTCTGGCGTTGCTCGAGCGTGAGGTGGCCCGTGCTTTTCCCGCCATGGCGCGTGACGAGGACACTCCCTACTACGCCCACACCATTCCGTCGCCCGGAGCCGACGGAGCGACCTTGCGGGAAATGGCGGGGGACAAGTGGGCGCTCGTCGGTGACGCGGCCGCCATCGCCGACCCCATCACGGGCGAGGGGATCTTCTATGCGCTGCGGTCGGGTCAGCTTCTCGCCGATGCCATGACAAGCGGGGGTTCGCCCCGTACCTACGCGGAGCGGGCGATGGAAGAATTCGGTCACGACCTGATGCGCGCGGCCAGGCTTTACAAGCGTTTCTTCGCCCCCGGATTCACCGACCGCATGCTGGACTACGCGGATCGCTCGCCGGCCCTTGCGCGCGTCATGGTGGATCTCGTCCTTGGCAAGCAGGACTACATGTCACTCAAGAAGCGATTGGTGACGACGCTCCCACGCTTTGGCTGGGACCTGCTGACCCACCCCGCCCGCAAAGCCCTCCGCCGCAAATTCGCCGAATAGGGCCGCCCACTATCAGCCCCTTTGGGGTTCGTCATTGCGAGGGCCCATGCCGAATTAGGACGCGCCCACTATCAGGCCCTTTGGGGCTCGTCATTGCGAGGGCCCATGCCGAGTTAGGACGCGCCCACTATCAGGCCCTTTGGGGCTCGTCATTGCGAGGGCCCATGCCGAATTAGGACGCGCCCACTATCAGGCCCTTTGGGGCTCGTCATTGCGAGGGCCCATGC
>CAZFQH010000682.1:0-2190 GCA_964520805.1 uncultured Acidobacteriota bacterium
ACAAAGAGCAGCTCGGCCGGATGTTCCAGGCCTTCACCCAGGCCGACGCGTCAACCACAAGGAAGTTCGGTGGGACCGGCCTCGGGCTCGCGATCAGCCGGAACTTCTGTCAGATGATGGGCGGCGACATTACGGTGGAGAGCGAAGAGGGCAAGGGAACCAAGTTCTCGATCGTCCTGCCCGTGGTCGTTGTGGACCCCAAGGCGAAGCCCGCCGCCGCGGATTAGACCACCGCCGGAGCGCGAAGCCGGTCTCAGGGTTCGACTCGGCGCTGGATCGGATATTAGGCGGACTGCACCTCGTCAGCGTTCAGCGACTCGATTCGCTATCGCGCGTGACCGGCGCCCAACGGACATCCCCCGAGTTGTACCAGTCCCTCCAGGCCCCTGTGTCTTGGCCCAGGCTTTGACCCGTGATGTCGCGCAAGGCCTGGAACACCCACTTGCGAGTCTCGGCGTCGAGGGTCTCGTCCGCCGCGAAATCGAGCAGGCGCGGGACCGCGGTGCGGCGCTGCTTCTCGCTCAGCATGCCGGACTGCGAGAGGCTGCAAGCAGCCCGTTCACGAATCATCGGCGAGGGGTCGTCGTGAAAGGTCTGAAGCAGTGGTTCAATGGTTACGTCCGTGCCCAGATGGGCGAGACCCTCCACCGCCCAATAGCGAACGTTGACGTTGTCGTCATGGAGTGAAGCCAGAAGGATCAAGGCGGCGCGCCCTGGATCGACTCCGCGATTCCCGAGAAGTGCTATGTCCCAAAGGGCGTTGGCCCTCGGTCCCTGCTCGCCGTCGCGCGCCAGGGGTTCCAGGCCGTCCATGGTGGCGGTGCTCTTCTCGCGGTGACGACCCACCAGGTTGATCTCGATGGCCGCGGCGCGCACCCGCAAGTCGTCGGAGTTGATGGCCGTTCTGAACAGGGAATCGAGCCTCTCGTTGAGCTCGATCCGGCCGCTCCATCCGCCCACCCGCGCCGCGATCTCATCGTTGGCCCCGCGAGAGTGGTTGATGGCTCGCTCGAGGAGGAGCTCCGCCTGGTTCTGCGGCGGCATGCCATCGAGGGCCTCGATCTCGTGTTCGGAGAGGAGATTCGCCGATGCCGGCTCTGGCGCGCCGGTGAGGCTGATGAAGGCCGCGATCTCTTCCCATGCGGCCCGGACGCCACCCCGGCTCAGCACGAACACGGTGCCCAGTAAGGCGATGGCGACGACCGTCAATCGACGCTGGCGGCGGTTGGTGAGAGCTGGGTCGCTCGACATTCGCGCAGCCTAACCGACGCTAGCTAGCTAGCTAGTTCTAGATGGCGCTCGTGACGCTGCAGGGGCTCGCCGCGGCCGACATCATCGAAATCTGGGAAGACATCGCCGACGAGAGTTTAGCGGCTGCCGACAGTTGGGTTGATCGTCTGGACCAGGACTGGGGCTGCCCGCGTCGCAGTCCTCGAATGGGCCGCGCCCGCGGTGAGCTTGGGCGCGGGTGCGCAGCCTTCCGTTCGGGCGATACGTAATTTTCTATGAACCGATCGACGGTGGCATCAACCTCGTCCGAGTCTTGCCTGAAGCCCGCGACATCGAGGCGGTCTTCGGCGCCGGCTGACCGACAGGGTTGCGCTGGCCTGCCGTACCGACCCGAGGGGCGCGACCCCTACAGTTCCGACTCGTAGCAGGCGCGATTGGGGGCGCAGAGTTCGGGCGAGCAGCAGACGTCGTCTGGTCCTATAACCGTGGCGGTGCGCGAGCACCAGTATTGCGCGGTCGGCGAAGACTTCGTGAGATCCACGGCCTGGCGACCGAGTACGTAGTACATCTTGGTCCGGATGCGGCTGCACGGAATCACGGTCGGTTCGGAGTCCGGGGCCGAGGGGATCGTGGGGGTGTGGGTCATGGACTTCTCCGTGCTCACGCGAGCTGGGCCAGGGTTCTGCGAACGAGGGTCTGGACGAGGCCAACCTTGTAGCCATTGTCCGAGAGCGGGGCCGCCCCCACAATGGCCGCGCGAGCCGCGTCTTGCAGGGCCGCCTCGGTGAGGGATTTCCCCATGAGCGCCGCTTCGGCGCGGTTGGCACGCCAGGGAATGGGGGCCACCGCGCCCAGGACCACCCGGGCATCTTTCACGACGCCGCCCTCGAGACGCACGGATGCGGCCACGGAAACCAGCGGCCAATCGAAAGCTTGTCGCTCGCGGACCTCGTCATAAAT
>CAZFQH010000683.1:0-2189 GCA_964520805.1 uncultured Acidobacteriota bacterium
TTGAAGATCTGGATGACGCCCCGCTCGTCGGTAGCAATACTCGAGAAGTTGGCACTGTTGAAGATCGCATCCTGCAGAGCCCCGGTTTTGAGCAGCGCCTTCTGCCCGCCCGGATCCACGGCGGCGGCCCTTCGGCCCGACCGATCGCCGCCCCCCCCCTCGGGGACGGTCGCCCATGGCTCAGGCTCGTCCCGTGCTTCGGTCATCTGATCGGCCTCGTTCCGCACGCAGTATCAGCGGCGGGAACCGGGCCGTCTGTGCGATGAAACACACAGCGAGGCCGCAGGTACCTGGGGACAAATCGCCGTACCGCCATTCTGTGAGACAGGAGGCACAGAGGTATTTCGCCAGTAAGCGGAGCCTACAAGGCGCAGTACCGATGGTCTTCGATGAAGCTCGTCACCTGGCGATCGGCCTCGTGCGCGGACAGGCGATAGCGGGCCCGAACTAATGTTCCGAGCGTCCGCCTTCGGGTCGCGAGCTCAAGGAGATCATCCTCGGTCAACCGACTCCAGACAAGGGCCGCGTCGTCGACCCAGCGCTTCCACTTGCTGTTCACCGGGTTGATATAGGGCACGAGCACATCGAACGACGAGGCCACGCTCTTGTAAGGCCGTGCCGAAAGGTTGAGTTCAGATGTGGCCAGTGCGTGCGAGGCGGTTTCGTCGGTCTTGGTGCCGTCGCGCGCTGGATTCCTGATGACATTGTACGGGCTGGATTGGCTCATGGACGTGTCTTTCTTCCCTTGGGTTTTTGGGGGTCCTGCGACGACTCAAGCCGCCAGACCGGGGGCACGATAGGCCTTCGCCGAACCTGGGTTCTGTGCGGTGGCGAACGCATTGGGGTCGTTCCCTCGCGTTCACCGGGCACTCCCTCGAGTTCGCCTTCGCCGACCTTGACCAACGGCTCGTCGAAGTAAAGATCCAAGCCCCGTGGCCATGGTTCCATTGCGATTTCCGCGAAACAACGGAAGGGGCTGGTTTAGGCTTCGCCTATGAATCTCGATTCGAAATTCGTCTGGATGAACGGGGCCCTCGTTCCCCAGGAGAAAGCGGTCGTTCCTTTCCTCACCCCCGCGCTCCACTACGGAACCGCCGTCTTTGAAGGAATGCGGGCCTACAACACATCGAAGGGCCCGGCCATTTTCCGCCTCAAGGAGCACATCACCCGCCTCTTCGCCAGCGCGCGCATCTTCGGCTTCCTGGCCCTGCCCTGGACCGAAGAGGAAGTGATCGAAGGATCGAAAGCGGTGGTGCGGGAGAACGGCTTCACCGAATGCTACGTGCGGCCGCTTCTCTTCGCGGCCTCGGGGCACATGGGCCTGAACCTGCTCGGTATCGTGCCCGGCCTTGGCATCGCGGCCTGGGAGTGGAAGGGTTTCGTCTCGCCCGAAGCGGAGACCGCGGGGCTGCGGGCCAATGTGTCGTCCTTCACGCGTCATCACCCAAACGTCATGATGACCAAGTCGAAACTCGCGGGAAACTACGGGAACTCGGTCCTGGCCCGCACGGAGTCGGCCCGGCTCGGTTTCGATGAAGCGCTCATGCTCGATCCCACCGGCCTCGTGGCCGAGGGCACGGGGGAGAATCTTTTCGCGGTCCGCAAAGGCGTGCTCTACACCCCCCACCGCGCGACCGTGCTCGAAGGTCTTACCCGCGACAGCGTGATCACGATCGCCCGCGATCTGGGCTACGAGGTGCGTGAGGAGGCGCTCACCCGCGACCAGCTCTACGTGGCCGACGAACTCTTCGTGTGCGGCACCGCGGCCGAGGTTCTCGGCATCCGCGAACTGGACTTCCGGCCCATCGGCACGGGCGTGCGCGGCCCCGTCACCACCCGTCTCGCCGAGGCCTTCAGGCGCGCGGCTACTGGTCAGGAACCGCGGTACGCCGACTGGCTCGACCACTGCAATAAGTAGCCCGACGCCGGCTCGCGCTGGGCAGCCTCGGCGAGGACGGTGCTTCGGAGGCTGGCTTCAAGGTCACCTTCGTCCCAAGTCATCACCGCCAACCTGCGGCTTCGCCCTTTCGCCGGTCCTGAGGAGGGACTCCCGCGTCCCTGATGTGCGGTAACGCACAGAACACCCCGGAGGTGGGATACTCGAGTGGTTTGCTGCCGGACCGGAGGTAGGGGCCGGGCTGAGGCAAAGGGAGGAGAGGTTTTGCTCAGGGTGAGCGACAACGGTCCGG
>CAZFQH010000684.1:0-2187 GCA_964520805.1 uncultured Acidobacteriota bacterium
GCCCCCCATGGCCCAGGGCCAGGCTGCGCCCTCCCCCGAAGGAGCTTCGCGCAGCCCCCCAACGCTGCGGCGGGAGTGAATCCCGACGGCGACTCTCCGGATCGAGTCCAGCGCCGCGAACGCACTCGACGGGCCGGGCCACCACGCGCTTTCTGCCATAAGGCTCGTAAGCCTCTTGACGACAACCAGGGCGCAATCATCTCCCGGCCTATACTCAAGCTGCATGGAGTCGATCGGGGGAGAGCCGCGTGGCGAGTAGCCCGGTCGCAGGTTTCGACTACAAAGCACTGCTGCGCGGATCACTGATCTCCCTGGTGCGAGGCCTGATCGAGCGGGTCGCTGAGGACGGGTTCCCCGGTGACCACCATTTCCTCCTCACCTTCGGCACCAGTGAGCCAGGCGTGGAGATGTCCGCGTCCTTGCGAAAGCGGTTCCCGGAGGAGATCACCATCGTTCTCCAGCACCAGTTCTGGAACCTGACCGCGAACGACGAGGGCTTCAAGGTGACGCTTCGTTTTGGCGGCAAACCCGAGCCGTTGACCGTGCCCTGGGCTGCCCTGCGCGGGTTCGCCGACCCGTCGTGTGATTTCGGATTGCGCCTTCAATCTGCGGCCGATTCGGGTGTGGCGTCACCCCGCGACGACGCGCCACAGGATGAAGCACCCCAGTCGCAGGCCACGGCCGCGACAGGGGCCGCGGAACCGGCACCGAAGGATGGCGGCAACGTCCTCGCGTTCAGTGCCCGGAAGCGCAGCGGCGACGGCCAGGCCTGACCGCTTGGAGGGCTTCAGTGAGCCCCCGATGCCCCTGACGGATCGACGATAGTCGCCTCAAACGACGCCCGCATGACGCCCGTCATAGCGGGCTATCGAACGCCGGACTACAGTTTCGATCGATGAGCCTCCTCCACTTCGCACCTCTCCCAGGGAAGGTTGCCAGGGAAGCCCGCACCTTCTTTCGGTTCGATGGCGTGGCCTCGACGGCCGTACTCGCCGGTCCCGCACTCCGCGCCCGCCGACGCCGCATCACATGGTCGCGCCACCTCGTGCAGGCCGGGTTTCTGCTGACCGTGTTGCTGATCGGCTGGGAGTTCTCACATTTCGTGCATGGCATCGAGGCGGGGCAGCCGGTGGGAACGCGACCGCCCGGGGTCGAGGGTTTTCTTCCCATCGCCGCCCTGCTGAGCCTGCGCCACCTCTTTTCCACGGGGGAGGTGCACCCGGTCCACCCCGCCGGCCTGGTGATCCTGCTGATGGTGATGACCCTGGGGCTGCTGGCCAAGAGGGCGTTCTGCTCCTGGGTGTGCCCGGTTGGAACCGTCTCGGAGGCGCTGGCCGCTTTCTCTCTCCGGTTGTTCCGCCGCAAGCTCCGACTGCCGCGTTTCGTGGATATCCCACTCCGCTCGCTGAAGTACCTTCTGCTCGCCTTCTTCGTCTACGCCATCTTCTTCCAGATGGGACCCGTGGCCGTCGCGGATTTCCTCGACTCGCCCTACAACCGCGTCGCCGACGTGAAGATGCTGTACTTCTTCGAGCGAATCTCCCCGTTCGGACTCAGGGTGCTGCTGGCGCTCGTCCTCTTGTCGGTCGTGATCCCCTACTTCTGGTGCCGATACCTCTGTCCTTACGGCGCGCTGCTCGGGGCGGCCTCCTTGCTTTCGCCGCTGAAGGTGACGCGGCACGCGCCCTCCTGCATCGACTGCAACCTCTGCACGAAGGCCTGCCCATCGCACCTCCCCGTGGCCCGCCTCGCTCGCGTGCAGTCGGACGAGTGCTTCGGCTGTCTCTCCTGTGTGGCCGCCTGTCCGGTACCCCGAGCCCTGCGCGTGGAGACGCCCTCGCCCTGGAGACGCCCGGTTCGACCCGCCGAGTTTGCGCTGTTCATAGTCTTCGTCTTTGCGGCGGGAACCCTTCTCGCCCGTGCCGGCGGCCTTTGGCACAGTTCGATCACCACCGAGGAGTACGCGCGTCGCATCCGGACGATCGAGTCTCCGGCCTACGCTCACGACCGGGGTCGGGTTCCGAGCCGTGCGGAGTGGGAGGCGGCGGAAGCGCGCCTGAATGGGGAAGGGCGCAAGTGACAAGAGGGTGGCCACCGGGGCGCTCAAAGGGACACGACTGATCGAAAGGGCACCCTGGTGGCTGCCCTCGCGGGAATATCATTCCGGCGATCGAAAAGGGCACCCAC
>CAZFQH010000685.1:0-2180 GCA_964520805.1 uncultured Acidobacteriota bacterium
GGCTCAAGGGGCGCTACTTGACGGGCGACGCGGCGGGAGAGGCCCCAAAGTTGAAGTTGACCGAAGGTGCCTTTTCCGCGCCGGCCACGGACTTGAAGTACGGCTTCTCCTTCATGCCAAAGAGACCGGCGAAGAGACGGGCCGGCATCTTGAGAATGGCGGTGTTGTAAATCTGCGCCTTCTCGTTGAACCGGTTGCGCTCGACCGAGATGCGGTTCTCGGTCCCCTCAAGCTGGACCTGGAGGTCGCGGAAGTTGGCGCTCGCTTTGAGATCTGGATACTGCTCGGAAACCACGAGCAGCCGGGACAACGCTGACGACAACCCCGCCTGAGCCTGCTCGAAATTGGCCATGGACGCGGGGTTGCTCGGATCGACGCGGACCTGGCCGACGCTGGCCCGGGCCTGAGTCACTGCCTCCAGGGTCGACTTCTCGAAGTTCGCCGCGCCCGAGACGGTGGCGACGAGATTCGGAATCAGATCCGCGCGCCTCTGATAGGCGCTTTCAACCTGCGCCCACTGGGCATCCACGGCCTGGCCGAGACCCACCAGATTGTTGTAGCTGCCCATCAGGGCAAGACCGATACCGATGGCAAGGAACGCCGCGACGACAAGGCAACCAATCGCTTTCATGGGATTCTCTTCGACTCCATCTGCGCCTTGGAGGATCAGGGGCGCACTACGATCATAGAAGCACAGTGCCGTTCGTCCCTCGGCCAGTGTCCCTTTGGGCTCTAAGATCGCGGGCATGAGAAAGCTCGAATCGCTGGGTATCAAGCGCCTGGAATCCGTCCATTACTACGTCCACGATCTGGAACGCTCGCGGCGCTTCTACGTCGACATGATGGACTTCGCGGAGATCGGCGTCAGCTCCGACGATCTGACCCGGCGGGGCAAGCAGAAATCCGTTGCCTTCATGGCCGGGAACTGCGTGGTGGTCTGCATCGCACCCGAAGGCGAGGGCGGTCGGGCCGCGCGTTTCCTGAAGAAACACCCGGACGGTGTGGGCACGCTCAACTTCGAGGTCGAGAACATTGAGACCACGTTCCGACTTCTCGAGGAACGAGGGGGCACGCCGATTCAGGACATTGAGCGCACTTCGGACGAAAGGGGCGGCACGCTTGGCTGGTTCTCGATCACGACGCCCTTTGGCGACACCACCTTCCGCTTTGTCGAACGCAAGGGCTATCAGGCCTTGTTCCCCGGATTCGCCGCGCACGAAACTTCCCGTGGAGGCAATAACCGATTCGGCTTCCAGGGGTTCGATCACACGACGTCCAACTTCCAGACCATGAAGCCGGCGCTTCTCTGGATGGAACACGTCATGGGCTTCGAGCAGTTCTGGGACGTCCAGTTCCACACCACCGATGTCGGCAAGGAAGACAAGAGCCATGGCTCGGGGCTCCGTTCGGTGGTGATGAAGGATCCGCGATCAGGAGTGAAGTTCGCCAACAATGAGCCCTGGCGGCCCTTCTTCAAGGCCTCCCAGATCAACATCTTTAACGAGGAGCTGCGCGGCGACGGCATCCAGCATCTCGCCATCTCGGCGAAGGACATCATCTCGTGCGTTCAAGGGTTGCGCGAGCACAAGGTTGAATTCATGCCGACGCCCCCGGCCTACTACGACATGCTGCCGGAGCGATTGAAGCGCCTCTCCATCGGGTCGATCGACGAGGATCTGGACGTTCTCCGCGCGCTGGAGATTCTGGTCGACGGCGACGGACCTCACTCCTACTTGCTGCAGATCTTTCTGCGCGAGGCCTCCGGCCTCTACAAAGAGCCCGCAGCCGGGCCGTTCTTCTTCGAGATCATCCAGCGCAAGGGCGATGAAGGCTTCGGGGCCGGCAACTTCCGCGCCCTATTCGAATCGATCGAGCGCATGCAGACAACCTGAGCCAGGAGCGGTTCGTCGATTGGCAGGGTGCTGAGATTTTTTGCACCCTGCTCGTGTGCGTGTTGGCGAGAAACTCTCCACGTCATCCCGAGCCGCGACCGCCTTCGGCCGTGACGTTTGGAAGAAACGGGATCCAGTCGAGCGCGCAGCCTGCCCTTGGGGGCGCGAAGCCTGGCCTCGGGCCAGCGCGAAGCCTGCCCTTGGGGCAGCGCGAAGCCCGGCCCGGGCATGGCCGGCAGGGGCCCTTGGCCCCGAAGCGTAGGGGCACCCCTTGTGGGTGCCCGGCCG
>CAZFQH010000686.1:0-2173 GCA_964520805.1 uncultured Acidobacteriota bacterium
AGCAAAGCGGTGGCGTCGAGGATGGCGCGGTAGAGAGTTCGCTGCTGCTTGTTGTTAACGGGGCTTTTCCGTCGGAGATGGATGGGGAGACGAATCTCCGGCAGGGGCTCGGGCATGGGCCGGGGAGTCAACCAAACCAAGAGTGCGGTCGACTTGGCGAAGAACCGGAAGATCCTCGGGTACTCGTTCTGGTATTCGACGGGTGGAGCGGTGAAGCTCAAAGTGGCAGGCAAAGCCCTTGAGACGATGAAGGAGCGAGTGCGGATGTGCATGTCGATTGCGCCGTTTGACGCCTGCTTCGGAGTGTTTTCGGGCTCGTTCTCTTGCAGTAAGGTGGGTCCAGATGGGCACGAAGCTGATCGAGTCGATGGGAGCTGCTGAGCCGAAGGCTGCGGCCCCCTCGGAGACGCGGCGGGCGTGATCGTTCCTCGGCTTCCTTGTCGGTCGCTCGACGGCGTTGCTGCAGTGCGGCCGTTCGCCTCGGCAGTCCTGTACCGCCGGGGCTTTTCGTTCCGACTCGCCGCGCGCCTCGTGCTCACCGCCTTCGTCGCCCAGGTTTTTCCCGCGACGGCGTTCGCGGATCTGTCGGTGCCGTTCCGGATTCCGATCGCCGAATGGCGAAAGGCGATCCGCAAGGAAATGCCGAGGGAGTTTCTGTGCGTGATGCTCCCGACGCCTGGCGAGGAGAGTCAGCAAGACCCATCGAAGCCGGGCGAGGAGGGGAGCCCTCGCAGGGGCCAGAAGCCGCCGCGCTCTGCGGCCCCCCAGTTGATGCGCGTCTCGATGGCTTCGCCGCAGAGGACCGCTCCGCGCACCGTCGAGGAGGCGGTTGCGCTGGGCTACACCTGCGTTGAAGCGCCACGAAGCCGAACCCTGCGTACGTCGTGGGAGCCCGATTCGATGTTGCCGCGTGATCGGAGCCTTGGGAACGCGGCCACGACTTCAAACGTGAATCGGCTCGCCTCACCTGCGGCGGGGAAGGCGCGGATTCCGATCAGCGACTGGAATGACGCGATTCAAAGAGTTGCTTGTGAGGGGGATGTGTGGAGGCACCAGTCCTCCGAGCCGAAGGATCCAGATTGGCTCTGCGGTGCGCGCGTCCTATCCGCGAGTTTCGGACCCCGAAGTTTCGAAGGGGAAGTCGCGAACGTGAAGGCCGAGTTTCAACGGGCTCAATGCCTGCAACAGTCCACCATCGTTCGTGAGGAGCGGGATCCTTCGTTCGATGGCGAGTTGAGCATAGAGAGCATCGTAAGTGGTGATCATCCGTTGGTTCGACAAAGCGAACGCGTTCCCAATCAAGGCCTCGATCGGAACGATGCGAATCGGAAGCGCTATGAAATCGGCCCAGAGATCCCAGATCTCTTCCGCCGGGACGTTTCTCTGGAATCGGTGCTTTCGAAGATTGTGTCCGACCTCAGCGAGGAGGAGGGCTGGGGCGTAGGCCCGATCGGTACCATCAATGAGCCGGGGCAACAGACGATCGGAGTCTGCCGACCCTTGTTCGTTGAACGACCACTGGAGTGCGACAGCAGCATCAAGGCCGTAGTCCACTCGCTAGCGGCCCGCCTCTCGAAGCCGGCAGATCTCAAGGGAGTTGTTCTCAAACGGACCGTAGAGCCGCTCCATGCGTTCGCGTCTCTCCCGAAATCTTGTGACCAGATCCATCGAGTAGGGCGGCCCTTGGTCCTCGCTGGTAAGGCGGTCGATTTGATTCGCGATCTGCCTTTGCTGCTCGGGTGTGAGCGTCTTGATGCGTTCGATGAGTTCGGCGGTGCTCATGGGGAGGTGTTTGGACGAGCGGATGCTACTACCACGGCTCGACAAGGAAGAACGCGTTTCGTCGGTCTGTTTGCTGAAGTCCCCACCCCAAACCCCTCCCAGGTGTCGGACGGGCAGCGGGGGAGGGGTTCGTGTCACGTGGTCGGTGCGCCTCACAGGAATGGACTTGGGCGCGAAGTTCGTCTCACGGCCGAGGTAGAGCGGAGACCTTCGTCGCCTTCGGCTCGTGCAGGTATCCGCTCCCTCGGGGATGACAGCAAGCCGGTTTACAACCTGAAGGCCCTGACGTTCTCGTTCCCTGACCAAGACGGCCTCGTCACAGTGAGCGCCCCGAACGGCACTTTCCCCCCGGGCACGGAGATCCTCATCATCAACTCCGGCAACGGTGTGG
>CAZFQH010000687.1:0-1698 GCA_964520805.1 uncultured Acidobacteriota bacterium
GTCTTGGGGGAGAGCAGGGCCGCGTTATCCCAGGTGAGTCTGGTGAGAGGTTTCGGGAGTTCCTGCATCCAGCCGTTGTTCGCGTAACGACCATCCAGGACGTTGGGATCGAGCCGGAAGGCGATGTCGAGATCGCCCTGGTTGGACGCGGGCTTTGTCTGCATCCATTCCGAGGCTGCTACGTTGGCGGTAACCGCTTGGAACGCGGAAGCGGGAAGGACCCCGTCGTGAACGATGCGACGCCACGAGGCCTCAAAGTTGGCGGTCGCCGGAATTCGGGACTTCCAGGCGGCGCGGACGATCTCGTAGCCGGAGGTGGTCGAGTCGCCAAGCAGAGCCTGCGCCACTTCGTGCGCGCTCTTGCCGTCGTAAAGCGGGGCGATCAGCGGCTGTTGGACGGCCAGGGTTCCGTCAAAGGCCCGCGCATCACTCCAGGCTTCAAGGGCGTGTGCTTCGGGGAGGTGCCAATGACAAAGCTCGCTGGTCTCGTCGTCGAACGCGCCCAGGTGCACGCGCAGCGCGACTTTCGTCTGGTCCTTGATGGCGGCCGTGAAGCCGCTATCGGTCGACGAGGTGGCCACCGGATTGCCGCCAAGAATGAAGAGGGCGCTTACCTTGCCCGCGTTCATGTCCGCGGTCAGGGCGTCGAGGGAGTTCTCGGCCGAAGACGGGTTTTCTTCAACCGGCTCGGTCAAGACGACGGCGGTGCCTAGACTGCCGAGCTTCTCGTTGATTGCGTAGCCGAGCGCGTGCACGAAGGCCGGCTGGGATTCGCCGACCATCACCAGGGTGCGGGCCGGACGGGCCTTCACATCCTTGATCATCGCGGCCACGATGGCCTTGGCATTGGCGGAAGCAGGCAGCGCTCCCTTTTCGACCGGAAGGCCCAGTTCCACCGCCAGTTCGCGAGCGATGCCTTCGACCTCGGCCGCGCGCACGGCAAGGCGATGGTCGGCGTTGCCGCCGGTCACGGAAACCGAACTCTCCACCATGTACAGGCGATTCATCTCAACGGAGGTGACATCGTCGGTGGCCCGGCGGGCCACGAAGGCGCGGGCGTTCGCCACCTTGTCGCCACCCAGACCGAGGAAATCGTGGTCGAGGGAGAGGATGACATCCGCGGCGGCAAAGTTGTAGACGGGCTGAAGCGGACGGCCGAACGCGGCACGGGCTCCATCCATCGCATTGCGGCGGGCCAGAGCATCGTGGACATGCCACCTGGCCATCGGATACTGCTTGAGGAGTTCCGCGATCTGAGCGCCCAGCGTGGGCGAATAGACGACCGGGGTGAGCAGGCGAAGGCCCTCGCCCTTGAGCGCCTTTTGAGCCTCAAGAACGGGCCGGATCGCGGCCACGAACGCGGCCCAGGTGCTCGCCTCCGTGCGGTAGAGAACGGATTTCGACCGATCCGGATCGTACAGATTCAGTATCTCGGCCTGGGCAAAATGGTCGGTAGAACCGAGACTGCCGGGATGTCCGGGATTCCCCTCGATTTTCGTGGGCCGACCCATGTGGCTCTCGACCAGAACGCCCTGAGCGGCGCCGTCAGTGGACAGAACGGTGGCGAAAAAGACGGGCTTGCCGGGAATGAACTGTTCGGGGGCCTTGACGTAGGGAACAATGGCCTCGGCGGGCTGCCGCGTGCAGGCCGTAGACAGACCGGCCAGGGCGACGGAGGCACCCATCAACTGGAGGAAC
>CAZFQH010000687.1:1708-2172 GCA_964520805.1 uncultured Acidobacteriota bacterium
CTGGCGGCGTCCATCGGGGTCGTTGAACTCGGAGGCCTTCTCGGGGAACTCGCGATGCAGCCAGACCTTGATGTCTTCGGAGTCGGTGAGCTCGTCGAGGCTCCGCCAGAACTTCGGCTTGGCCGCGGAGACGCCCTTCGAAACACGGGCCACTTGCGAGATCGGGATGTGGACGTCGCTCATTGGTTCCGTTCTGGACCGTTCAGTTCGAGGCCTAACGATGGCAAGTTGAGCAGGAGAGGCGCGGGTTGGCGTGATACTCGGCCTTGAGCTTCAGGCCCACTTCCAGCTGATTCGCGGGCGGGTACCAGACGGGCTCCATGACCTGGGACTTGGGACGGAGAAACTTTTCCGGATTGCGGTGGCAGTCGAGGCACCAGTTCATCTGAAGCGAAGTGGCCTGGTACACCAGCGGCATCTGGCCCACCTGCCCGTGGCAGGTCGTGCAGCCGACGCCCTTGTTC
>CAZFQH010000688.1:0-2162 GCA_964520805.1 uncultured Acidobacteriota bacterium
CAGATGTTCCGGGTACCTCTCGCCCTGCACCGGCACCTTCGCCGCGGATTCGTCAATCCCGCGCAAGTCATCAGCGGTGAGTTCAAGATCCACCGCTCCGACGTTCTCTTCGAGGCGCGACAGCTTCGTGGTGCCGGGGATCGGCACGATCCATGGCTTCCGGGCAAGCAGCCAGCCCAGCGCGATCTGCGCCGGCGTCGCCTTCTTCTTCTTCCCGAGGTCGACCAGCATTGCGATGAACGCCTGATTCGCCTTCATCGCTTCCGGTGAGAAGCGGGGCAGAGCGCTGCGGAAGTCGCGGTCAGGAAGTTTCGTGTCGCCATCCATAGCCCCAGTGAGAAAACCGCGGCCAAGCGGGCTGTAGGGAACGAGGCCGATCCCCAACTCTTCGAGGGTCGGGAGGACCTCTTTCTCCGGCTCACGCCACCAGAGCGAATACTCATTCTGAAGTGCCGTCACGGGCTGAACGGCGTGGGCGCGCCGCAGCGTCGCGATACTCGGCTCCGACATCCCGAAGTGCCTGACCTTGCCCTCCTGAATGAGCTCCTTGACCGTGCCGGCCACGTCTTCGATAGGCACCGCGGGATCGACCCGGTGCTGGTAGAGCAAATCGATGTAGTCGGTCTGCAGTCGCTTGAGCGAGGCCTCGACGACGGTTCGGATGTGCTCGGGTCGGCTGTTGAGACCCTGCCAGCCCGGGCTTCCATCGGGATTGAGCTGGAAGCCGAACTTCGTAGCGATGACCACAAGGTCGCGAATCGGCGAAAGCGCCTTGCCGAGGAGCGTTTCGTTCGTGTACGGACCGTAGGACTCGGCGGTGTCGAAGAATGTGACGCCACGATCCACGACCGCGCGGCACAGCGCGATCATTTCTTTCTCGTCCTGACGGACCCCGTACGACGCGCTCATGCCCATCGAGCCGAACCCGAGCGCCGAGACCTTGAGTCCGTTTCCAAGCGTGCGTGTCTTCATGATCCAAGTTTCCCATGCACGTTGGGGGAATCGCCTTGCGGTGTCAAGATCAAACCAGGGTCTGGGTCTGGGCGGAGTGAGGTGCGCCAGGTGCCGTCACCCCGGCGCAGGCCGGGTCCACGTTCGCAGCAAGACAGGTCAAGCTACCGTCCTTGATCGAGACATTCACTGCCCTGACTGAGCCCAGCCGGTTGGCGATCGTCGAGTTGCTGCTCGACGGGCCGAAGGCAGTCAGCGACATCGTGGCGGCGTTCAACGGCGCGCGCGACCGAGGCCCGCGTCTCCGACACCGGGCTCGTGTGGAAGCACACGCTGCGGGCGAAGCCAGCGGTTGTCTTCGACGCGTATACGAAGCCGGAGCTGCGGCGACTGCTCGAACGCCCGTCCGAAGCGCAGGGCCAATTCAACCGTGACTGGCCGCGCCCCCTTGATCACGGTTCGTTTGGCTCATAGATCGGCATCCGCCTCGCGAGGCAAAGTCAGGTGGGCGATTCACCAATGGCGTCCGCGCCGAACCTGACGTAAGGAGCTCATAATGGACTACCCGATCTGGGATCTGTCGATCGGTGGCGGGGTGTTGATCGGGCTCGTAGCGATCACCCACGTTTGGGTGTCGCACTTCGCGGTGGGAGGGGGCCTCGCCATCGCGATTGTGGAGACGTTGGGCGTGCGGCGGAAGGACGAGGCCCTGCGAAGCCTGGCCAGACGCAGTTCTCAAATGCTGATCCTGGTCTCCACCGTGTTCGGAGCCATCTCGGGGGTCGGCATCTGGGTCACCATCGGACTGGTGCAGCCCGCGGCTACGTCCGCCCTGATCCATACCTTCGTCTGGGGCTGGGCCGCCGAGTGGGGCTTTTTCATTCTCGAAGTGGCGACGGCGCTTCTGTACTACGCGACGTGGGACAAGGTCCGTCCGCGGACTCACCTGCTCCTTATCTGGCTCTATGCCTTCGCGGCCTACATGTCTCTGGTCATCATCCAGGGGATCATCTCGTTCATGCTGACCCCCGGGAGCTGGATCGAGACCCGCTCCTTCTGGGACGGGATCTTCAATCCCACCTACCTCCCCGGGCTTCTGATGCGCACCGGAATCTGCCTGCTGCTCGCCGGCGCCTACATGATGTTCGCGGCGCTGCGGGAGCCAGACGGAGCGGCGCGCGCGGGCCTGGTGCGGCTGATGGCTGGATTCG
>CAZFQH010000689.1:0-2160 GCA_964520805.1 uncultured Acidobacteriota bacterium
GTCCGAATGCCAGCTGCAAAGCTCAGATCGAAGAACGAATCAAGCACTACGCCCGACGGCAGGCCATGGACATCGAGGGTCTGGGCGACAAACTCGTGGCCATCCTGGTCGAAACCGGAGCGGTGAAGAACATCGCCGATCTCTACACCCTCAAAGCCGAGGACCTGACGCGCCTCGAGCGCATGGGCGAGAAGTCCGCGGCGAACCTGGTGGCCTCCATCGACAAGAGCCGTGGGGCGGGACTTCAACGCCTGCTCTTCGGGCTGGGCATCCGCTTCGCGGGGGAGCGCGCGGCTGAACTTCTCTCGCGCCGTTTCGGTTCGATGGACGCGCTTTCGCAAGCCACGGCCGAAGAGATCGACGCGGTACCGGAAATCGGAGGCGTGGTCGTGGCCTCGTTGCGAGAGTGGTTCGACGCCGCCCAGAACCAGGAACTGATCGAACGCCTGAAACAAGCGGGGGTCGAACTGACCGCGACGGCTCAAGGTCCGGTGCAGCCCAAAACCCTGGAGGGACTCCAGTTCGTGCTGACCGGTGTTCTTCCCTCCATGGAACGTAACGTTGCCAAGCGCCTGATCGAAGGCAGAGGCGGGCGGGTCACCTCCGCGGTCTCGTCCAGGACAAGCTACATCGTGGCCGGCGACGATGCGGGCTCCAAGCTCGATAAGGCGCAAGCGATGGGGATCCGGGTTCTCGACGAAGCAGGGCTGATGAGCCTCCTCGGCGAGAATGCCGGCTCCTGAAAGTCTTCAAATGAAACTCTCTCCCGTCCGCCCGCGCATTCTGGTTGTCGACGATGAGGACGCGATCCGCCGCTCGCTCACTATGATGTTCGAATTCGAGGGCTTTGACTGCGAAACCGCCAGTTCCGGCCCGGAGGCGGTCCAGGTCATCGAACGCGCCGAGATCGACCTCGTCATCCTGGATGTGAAGATGGCGGGACTTGATGGTCTTGATACCTTGCGGCTGCTGCGGGAGCGCGCGCGCGACGTGCCGGTGATCATGCTTTCCGGGCACGGTACTGTGAAGACCGCGGTCGAGGCCACGCGCCTTGGGGCTTTCGATTTCCTGGAGAAACCCCCGGAAACGGAAAAGCTCCTGGTGGCGGCCCGGAACGCGCTCGAGAAGCGGCGTCTGGTCATCGAAAATCGGCGCCTGCGCCTGGAGACCAACGGGCCCGGTGATCTGGTCGGGAGCAGTGCCGCGATCCAGCAGGTGTTCGCGCGGATCCGCAAAGCCGCACCCACAAACGCCACCGTCCTGATCCGCGGGGAAAGCGGAGTGGGCAAGGAGTTGGTGGCGCGAGAGGTCCACCGACTCTCGGCCCGGGCCGACGAGTCGTACGTGTCGGTGAACTGCGCGGCCATCCCCGACGAGTTGATCGAGAGCGAGTTGTTCGGGCATGAGAAGGGGTCGTTCACCGGAGCTACGGAAAGGCAGATCGGCAAATTCGAGATGGCCCACAAAGGGACGATCTTCCTCGATGAGATCGGAGACATGAGCGCACGCGCGCAGGCCAAGGTCCTTCGCGTCCTGCAGGAGGGCGAGGTCGAGCGGATCGGATCTCAGAAGACGATCAAGGTCGATGTGCGGGTGATCGCCGCAACCAACAAGAATCTCGAAGACGCCATCGAAACGGGTTCGTTCCGGGAGGATCTGTTCTTCCGCCTGTCCGTGATCGACATCCAGGTGCCGCCCCTTCGAAACCGGGTAGACGACATCAAGTCCATCGCCGCCCACTTCGTGGCCCGCTCGGCCGCGCAGCATGGCGTTCCTGTGAAGCGGATTTCCCCGGAGTTCGCGGCGGCCCTCCAAAGTCGGGAATGGCGGGGCAACGTGCGCGAATTGAAGAACGTGATCGATCGTTTGATGATCCTGGTGGACGACGACACTCTGCGTCCCGAGCACCTCGACGGCGTGCCCCAGGCGAAGCCTTCGGTTTCCCCGATCGTCGCTGCGCAGCCCCAGACCCCATCCCCCGTTTCCGCTGCCGAGTCCAGCGCCTCCCTGCCCCAGGGCTCGTTGCGGGAGTTCAAGGAAGGGTCCGAGCGGGCTTTCATCGTGGCCAAGTTGCGCGAGAACGGCTGGAACATCTCCGCCACCGCGCAGGCCATCGATACCCCGCGATCGAATCTTTACAAGAAACTGGAGCAGTACGGG
>CAZFQH010000690.1:0-2156 GCA_964520805.1 uncultured Acidobacteriota bacterium
CCCCCTCATTTCGTCAGCCGCTTTGCGCGCCTCGTCCATCAGTCGCTGACGTTCAGCTTTCGCCTCTTCGGTCGCCTTGCTTAGAAGCGCGGCGCGTTGCTGGTCGAACTCCTCGTTCTTATCCTGAAACTCGTCGCGCTCCTTCTTCGCCTCGTCCCTTTTCGCGGCGGCATCCGCCAGTTCGTCGGCGATCCGCTTCTCGCGCGCGTCGATGGCGTCGAGGACTGGCTTGTAAAGAAAGCGCTTCATCAACCACACGAGGATGAGGAAGTTGAGCGCCTGCGCCCCGACGGTGAACCAATCAATCAGCATGGGTTACTTCGTCACCGTCTCGGCGATGACATGGTTCCAGAATGGGTTGGCGAAGATCAGAATCATCGAGACGACGAAGCAGTAGATGGCCGTGGATTCGATCATCGCCAGACCGACGAACAAGGTCCGGGTGATGGTGGGGGAGGCGTCGGGCTGCTGGGCCAGCGAAGTAAGCGCTGTCGAGACCGCGCGTCCTTCCGCGAGTGCCGGCCCCATCGTGCCGAAGCCAGTCGTGATGCCGGCGGTGACGATGGAGGCCACCGCGATGATTGTCATGTTATCCATGTTAGGTTCTTTGCTTGTTAGGTGTGTTGTTTCCAGTGGCGGGCGCCGGCTCAGGCGTGGGCTTCCGCGTGCGCGTGGCGGCGGCGATGTAAACTGCGGCCAGGATGCTGAAGATGTAGGCCTGCACCATGCCGGTGAGCAGACCGAGGACCGTCATCACGATCGGGAAAATGAACGGCGTGATCGTGAGAAGGATGCCGATAATCATCGCGCCGCTCATCATGTTGCCGAAGAGGCGGACGGCGAGGGCCAGCGTGCGCGAAACTTCGCTGATGATATTAAACGGCAGCATGATGACCGTCGGTTCGATGTAGGACTTGAGGTAACCGCCCATACCCCGATCCGCGATGCCGAAGAGCGGCACCGCCACCATCACACTGAGCGCGAGCGCCGCGGTGGTCGAGAGCGAGCCGGTGGGTGGTTCGTAGCCGGGAATGATGGTGAAAAGGCTCGCCATGCCGACGAATAGAAAGAGCGTGCCGAGAAAGCCGAGATACTTCCGCGGATCTCGCAGACCGACGTCTTTGATCTGGCTCACCATCGAGGTGACGATGATCTCCAAGAGGTTCTGCCAACGGGATCGAGTGTGCTCCGTGGTAAGGTTACGCGTGATGAGTTTCGCGCCCACGACCAGCACGAGCATCAGTCCCCATGTGAACACGATGGTGGCATTGAGTTTCACAAACCCGTGCTGCCAGAAAATCATCTGGTCGGGACTAAGGCGCATGACTGGCCCCCGGTGGTGACTGGGTTTGCTTTTCTCCCGACGACCGCGTGAGCCACATGACGACCAGACGCGCCATGACAAAGCCTACGAGACACGCCGCCAGCCGCTGCCATTGGCCGGCGGAGACAAAGTAGAATCCTGCGAGCGCAACGCTCATCCGCACCAGCATGCTGCCGAGAAACCAGCGCGCCGGGCTAGGCGACGAGAGGCCCTTGCGCACCGTCCACCACAGGCCGCCGAAGAAGAACGCGCCGAGCATCCCGCCCGCGAGCCATGCCAGTAAAAGGGCTAGCGGTTCATTCATGATCATCCTCCGCATCGTCCCGCATGGCTTTCTCTTCCTTCGCGACCCAATGCCACGCATTCAAACAGCCGATCGTAAGCCCGGCCACCAACAGCGCCAACGTCCACGAGTGGGTGCCCGGATGGTGTTTGTCCAGCCACAGACCCAGCGCCGCGCCGAGCAGCGTCGGCACCACCACCGACCAGCCGATCAATCCCATCATGCCGAGGCCGAACCAGACGCCCCGCGAGGAGTGGCGCCGCGCCCGGAGCTTGCGCGCCGCCTTCGTGGCGATCTGCCCGGCGAGGGGCGGCCCAGCTTTCGCGGCTTTTTTGGATGGTTCGTCATTCATGTTGAAAGTTCGCAAAGCGGCGGAGAAATCCCGTTTCCAATTTCGCCATGACCGAGCGGGTGTTCTGCTCGTGCTCGTCCAGGGGCAGAAACTCCTGCTCCACGGAATCGCGCAATTGATCCAGGTGCGTTCCGCCAATCGCCCGCCGCACGGAAACGAGCACATCCGGCCCGGTCTTGACCAGCACCCCTTCATCC
>CAZFQH010000691.1:0-2155 GCA_964520805.1 uncultured Acidobacteriota bacterium
GGGTAGGCGGCAGCAGTCCGTCGAGGACACCGAGCAGCATCGGACTTCGGTGAAGAAGGCCGGCGCGGAACATCGCCCGATAGAATCGACCGGGGTCTTCACAAACCAGCATCAGGTCGTAGGCGCTGCTGGCGTTGGTGGCGACGCCCGAGCTGCGCGAACCAAAGAAGACGGCCGCGCTGAGGGTTCCTTCGGCCGCCGCCGCCACCTCATCCAGCAATTCGATACCCGGAGGGTCCAGGACCAGCTCCGCCTGCTCGCGCGGATTCAGCGTAAAGCCTCCGCCCGCATCTTCGCGAGTTCCCGGATCATGTTCTGACGGCGCTCTTCGATGAAGGCGGGAAGGTCCGAGGGGTCCGCTGGCGACATAGCCCGCTCCACCACCCTCAGGCGTCCGCGCACCGAGCCCAGCCCGAAGAACGTGTTCATGACCTTGCGGAAGCGCCAGAACCCGTCGCCCACGATGGTCCACACCGGAATCTGACGCCCTTCGAGCAGGGCGATCATTCCCGCCGGCCGGAAAGGCGCGATCTCACCATCGGCCGTCCGATGCCCTTCCGGGAACAGCATCACGGCGTGGTGGAGACCCTGTTCGGCTGCGCGCTTTATTGCGACCACCGCCCCCGCCCGATCCCGTCGCGGATCGATCACGATGCCATCGAGATAGTGGATGGCTCGAGAAACCGTGGGGACGCCATGGGCGTAGCGCGCCCGCGCCACAAAACGGGGAAGGCGAGGATGGAGGATGAAGACCAGGGGCGACACCTCCAGAACCGACTGATGATTCATGATGACCACGCCGGGCTGGGCGCAGTCGATGTTGCCCTCGATCTCAAAAGAGGCCCCCCCCATCCGGCAGAACGCCACGAGACTGCGGGCGACCCAACTCACCCACGCGGCGCCGAGATCCTGACGCCGCTCCGGCCGAAGGGCGATCCAGGGGACGACCACCAGGTAGAGGGAGAGGGGGGCGACAAAGCCCAGGAACAGGAGACAGCCCATGATTCCCGCGAAGCTGCGGAGTCCGCGCAGAAGTTTCATCACGGGACCAGAACGCTGAGGGCTCGCGGAAGGGTCTCGATGCTCAGGGTCGCGGCTTTCGCCTGCCGCCATTCGCCGTCGGTTTCGAAAGAAGGGGGCCGGGTGAAATGGAAGGTGGCCTTCCGAGCTCGGGCCGAAGACACGCCACGCAGCGATGCATGGGTCCCCTTGAGCAGCGCGCCCATGGCCTGGAGCCGTTCGAAGAAACCGAGATCACCGAACCCGACGATGTCGAGTTCACCGTCATCGAGGGATGCGTCGGGGGCGATGGCAAATCCCCCCCCGAAGTTCCGGGCATTGGCCACAATCACCATCATGTGGGTGCCGGCCGGCCCCGCCTCGCCGTCGAGGACACTCTCGAGCGCAAACCCCGGGTAGGCCTTCATCTCCAGCAGCGCGCAGTAGAGATAGAGCAACTCACCGCGAAGCCACTTGACTCGGAATGATCGCTCCAGCACGGCGATGTCGAACCCGAAGCCGGCCACGTTGAGGAAGTGCCGGTCCTCGACCTTGCCGACGTCAATCGGCCGGGTCTTCCCTGCCGCCACGATCTCGGCGCACCGTTTCAGATCGTTCTGAGGGATGTCCAGGCTTCGCGCGAGGTCGCAGCCGGTGCCGCCCGGGACTAGACCCAGAGCCACCGGTTTGCCAGACTCGACGATGGCGTGCCCGACATTCGACGTCGTGCCATCCCCCCCGACGGCCACGATTTGATCAAAGCCTTCCGCGATGGCCTGACGAGCCAAACGCTCCTCATCCCCGGCGGCTGCGGTGAGGCCGAACTCGGCCCCCACGGCCTTAAAGACTTCACGGATCTGCGGCTCGAGGCGACGCCCCCGGCCTTTGCCTGAGTTCGGATTAAGGATGACGAAGGTTCGAGACATGCGGATCGCCCTGGCTCGTCGAGCGGCGGCGTCGACTTCGACGAAGGCGAAGGTTCCTTACAGAGTCTTCAAGGGATCGAAAGTCTGGCGGCCGTTCCGCATCCACAGCTCGCGGAAAGGAGTGGCATAGACGTCTTCGATGCTGAGGGCCTTGTTGAAGGCGTGATCGTGCAGAACGATCGAACCCTTCTCATCCTCGTGCTCGCTCTGCTCCCCTTCCATGACGATGC
>CAZFQH010000692.1:0-246 GCA_964520805.1 uncultured Acidobacteriota bacterium
CTTTGGATACTTCTCGTGATTGTTTGCCCAGCGAGAGGGGACCCTCCGTCCCCACCCGCCGGGGCTTTCTTTGCCACGTCAGCCAAGAGGCCGATTGGCGAATTGTCGGTACTTCTTTCAAGTCGCGTGCCAGAGGGCAAACGACCGCGTCGAGGGGTGTGATTGGCGTAAGTTCAATTTTTCCAATGAGCCAACCACTGCGGACGATTTGCCGGTTTGGATTCCGCGCCAGGGAAGTTGGATCGC
>CAZFQH010000692.1:346-2146 GCA_964520805.1 uncultured Acidobacteriota bacterium
GGAGGCCGGATTTATTTCGGCCGAAGCGCGGGGGTGTGGGGGGCTCAGGCCCCCCGTGAAGATCTCTAGCAGCTAGCGGAGGCCGGATTTATTTCGGCCGAAGCGCGGGGGTGTGGGGGGCTCAGGCCCCCCACCTAAACGTCAGAAGTCGAGACGCACGCCGAAACGCACGATCCGCGGATCGAGGAGAGCAATCAGTTCTTTGAACCGATTACTGACCGGGTTCGTGGTGTTGGCCGACACCGACGTCAGACGGAAATTTGTCACGGTGTCCGCGTTGAGCGCATTGAACACGTCGACCATCGCCGTCAGCTTCCGGTCGCCCCGTATCCGAACCGCCTTCTCAAACCGGAAGTCGAGAATGCCGACGTTGGGCGAACGATTGGCGCTGAGCGGCTCCATCGCCACCGTCGTGGCTCCGAGGCCGGGCACGTTGACGCTTGAGCTGCGCTGCCAGTTGAAGCCGCTCTGCAGTTTGTAGGAACCGGCGACGGCCAACTGCCAGGGCAGTTCGTATCGAGCCAGGAGCTTGGCGTTCCAGAACGTCTGATCCTGCTTGCCGAAACGGCGCTGGTTCGGATTCCACAGGTACGCGGTCGCGTGACGGATCACCCCCAGTGAGCTGGTTGAGGCCTGGGCCGGGCTGGCCCAGCCGTTCGCCCAGGTGTGCTCATACGAGCCGAGCAGCATCCACTTGTTCCGCATGCGGCGGTTCACTGCGAACTCAACCGTGTGGTAGTCGCCGTCGTTGGCGGGAAGGCCGTACGCCTTGGGGTTGCCATAGACGCGGTTGCTGCCCGTGCCCGTGGCCATGCCGAACAGTGGAACGGTCTGGTCGTCGCTCGTACCCGTCCGGCCGTCGGCCCCCGGATCAAGGAAGTTGAACGGGACGTTCAGGGCTCCGGCCCGGATGGTGTCGACTTCCGCCCACTCGTCCCGGGTCGCCTTGTACACGTAAGAACCGCGAAGTGAGACGCCGGGCACCAGCTCATGCTCGATATGGTTCGAGAATTCGATGCCGTAGGGATGATCGATGTTCCGGTCGACCTTCACAAAGCCCGCGCCGCCGAGCTGGGAGATGAGCCGGCCCAGTTCATTGGTGCCGTCAACCAGCTTGTTTCCGTTCAGGTCGCATCCGCTCGTCTGACCCGCCGTGCATGCCGTGAAGGCATACCGGTTCTGGGCTCGGCCCACCGGATTTTCACGATCGGTCACGTCCGCGCTCGGGTTGTAGGCATACCTTCCGTAGAAGGTCTTGAAGACGGTCTTGCCTTTGCCGGTGAGGTCCCACGCAATGCCGAAGCGGGGCGAAATCGAGGCCAGGGTGACGGCGTCCTGGGCGGCAACGGTCACGGCCGGGAATATTGTGGAAAAGGCGGGCGCGAACTTCTGGTCCGGCCAGCCGAGAACGTAGCGGTCGTACCGAAGCGCCATGTTGAGCGAGACGCGGCTGCTGATGTTCCAGGTGTCGTTGAGATAGATGGAGCGCTGCTCCGCGTCGTTGATGGAGTTGTTTGCGCCCTCTCCGGCCCCGTTCGTGTTCCAGATGTCGACTTCCTGAGTGGTGATCACGCCGCCCGTAGTGCGCGCGTCGCGGTACCAGATGTTCCCCGGCTGGAACGAGAGGAACTGCTTGCGGTCGCGCTGCACTTCGACGCCCAGCTTGAAGTTGTGGCTGCCGGGTCCGAGGTTGTCAACGAAGTAGGCCAGGCTGCCGTTGAACTGTGGCTTGTACCGGATCTGCTCCTGGTAGGCATTGTTGGCACCGGAGAGCTGGTTCGTGGACAGATCGATGCGGCC
>CAZFQH010000693.1:0-2136 GCA_964520805.1 uncultured Acidobacteriota bacterium
GCTTGCGCGTTCGACCTTCGAAATGAGCTCGCAGTCGATGCCGACACCGATCGCGACAACCGACTCGACGACCTGGATCGGGTCAGTCTGCTGCTCGTCGATCTCAGCCGCCAGATCGAGGGTCCGTTCCTTCCCGAGGGCTGGAGCACCAGCAGCGTCGATTGGGCCTCGGATGGCTCGTTTCTCATTCACACATCGGCGTCCGACGGCGGGCCGGATGATCTCTTTCAGATCGACTCCAACGCCCAGAACAACCAGCGTATTCTCTCCACCCCAAACGTCCGTGAGCGCGGGGCTCGGTTGAATACGGCCATCACCCGCGCGGTCTACGAGCGGATCGACGGGATCGGGGCCGGTAAGAGCGAGATCTGGGTCTTCAGCTCCAGCACCGCACAATCGAAGATCACCGACAGCGGCATCACCGGGGAATTGCTCGCGGGAACCCTCTATCTGGTGGGATCCGACGCGGGACCAGACTATTCCCCGGATGCTGGCAGCATTGTTTTCCGCCGCCTCACTTCTACCGCGGTTTCCGGGGGAGCCTGGGACATTCTCACCGTCCCCGCCACCGGCGGCGCTCCGACCGTGATCGCCTCAGGCCCTCAGTTCCGATCGAGTCCGGACTGGAGCCGCGAGGGCATCGTGTTCTCCGAACAGAATCTCGCCACTGGGGGCACCGACATCGTCGCCATCGACCCCCAGACGCGGGCCCGCCGGGTTCTCCAGTCGTTTGGAAGCGGCTACAAAGCGGGCGCTCCGCGCTGGATCGCCGGCATCGCCGGGTAGCGGCTGCCAGGGCCTTTCGACTACGCTCCCTTGAACATTTCCCGCTCGTACGCCACAATCTTCCCCACCACCGCCGAGGCCGCCACGGTGAGGGGCGAGGCGAGGTAGAGCGCCCCCGGGCCGGATCGGTTCTGGTAGTTGCGGTTGATCGCGGACACCGTCACCTGCTGCTTGTTCTCGGAGATCCCCGGGCCGCAGCCAATGCAGGCACCGCAGCCGGGTTTGATCACCTTGACCCCCGTCTTCGCGAACACGTCGAGGTAACCCCTGGCGGTGGCGTAGGCCTCAACCGACTCTGAGCCGAACTGGATGAAGAAGTTCACGCCTTGGGCCACGCGCTTCCCCGCGGCCAGCGCCTCGGACATGACTCGGGCGTACATGTCCAGATCTTCTTCCTTCCCCGCTGTGCACGAACCGCCGTAGGCGATATCGATACGGACATCACCAATTTCCCGAATCAGCGCGCCATTGGTCGGGTCGGACGAGATGCCCTTCGCGGGGTCGCCCGGTGTCGCCACCATGGGCTCGATGGTCGAGAGATCAATGGTGTTGACGCCACCTTCGTACTCGGCACCTTGGTCCGGCGCTACGATCTGTGCGGCGAGCTTCGCCGCGTCCACACCGGGCCGACGCGCCACAATCCAAGAGACCATGGCCTGATCGCCCTCGAACACGCCGGCTTTCGCCGCGCATTCGGTCGCCATGTTCGCCATGGTCGCTCGTTCGTCGGGCGACAATGAGGGCAGGCCGGGCCCGCCGAACTCCATAACCAGGTCCAGCGTCTTTCCCGGTTTCGCGTACTCCTTGAGGAGGAACAGCATCACGTCCTTCGCGGTGACGCCCGGCCGCAGCGCTCCCGTGAGCTCGAAGCGGATGGAAGCGGGAGTCTCGATGAACGTGATGCCGGAGTACACGAGCGCCGCGTATTCGGTCGCACCCACACCGTAAGCCAGCGAATTGAGCGACCCGCCCATACAGGTATGCGAGTCCGTGGCCTGGATGAAATCGCCCGGTTCGATCATCTTCTCTCGGGCTACGGTGTGGCAGATGCCCGGAGAGACGCCATTCGTGGCCAGGAACGCCCGAACGCCGGTGGCCTGCTGAAACGCGCGCTGCCGCTCGCTCTGCTCGACCAGCTTCGGCCGGAACTTCGCGTAGGTGGGCATGTCCTGCGCGTTCAGCATGTGGTCTTCAAACACCGCGAACCGGGTCGGGTTCTTCAGCTTGTAGCCCTCGCCATACTCCTCGGTGAGGAAGTAGTGGACCTGGGCGGACGTGAAGTCGTGGGAGAAACCGCCGTCGACGTTAACCGCCACCGCGTCTCCGGGTTTGATCGCCGCGGGCTTCGTG
>CAZFQH010000694.1:0-2129 GCA_964520805.1 uncultured Acidobacteriota bacterium
AGAAGGCGCCGTCGCCCGCGTTGATTGTGTATTCCTGCTTCGCCGCCTCGAGCGCTGCCTTGAGCTGCGCCTCGGCGTTGTCCCACTGCGCGATCTCGCCGAGAAACTCGGGCGGCCGCGTGGAGAGTTTCATCTCGACCTTGAGGCCGAAGTCGGTGTAGACCTTCTGCACCAGGCGGAGAGCGCTTTCGACTTCACTCGCAATCTGATCCGGAGTGATGAAGATGTGGCCATCGTCCTGTGAGAACTGCCGCACACGGGTGAGGCCGGACAGGACGCCCGAGGCTTCGTTGCGATGCAGCACGCTCTGGTCGTGGAAACGAATGGGAAGCTCACGGTAGCTGCGCTTCTCGGCCCCGAACATCAGCATGTGGCCCGGGCAGTTCATGGCCTTCATGCCCATGACTTCATCGCCCGAGTGGATCTCGAACATGTTCTCGCGATAGTGGAACCAGTGCCCCGACATCTCCCAGAGCTTCTGGTTGTAAACGAGCGGTGAACGGACTTCCGTGAAGCCGGCCGACTTCACCACATCGCGCATGTAATCGGCGAGTATGTTCCACAAAATGGTGCCCTTGGGCAGCCAGAAAGGCGCCCCCGGAGCCCAGGCGTGGGTCATGTAGAGCCCAAGTTCCTTGCCGACCTTGCGGTGGTCGCGCTTCTTGGCCTCGGCGAGATTGAAAAGGTGCTTGTCCAGCTCTTCCTTGGTGAAGAAGCTGTACCCGTAGATGCGCTGCATCGACGGGTTCTCGGGCTTGCCCTTCCAGTAAGCGGCGGCCGGCGACGGATTGAGCTTGAAGGCCTTGATGTGGGATGTGCTCGGCAGGTGAGGCCCGAGACAGAAGTCGATGAAGGGGCCCATCGTGTAGCACTGGACCACGTCCCCCGCTTTCTCCTCGATGAGCTGGCACTTCAGGGTCTGGCCTTTTTCGCCGAAGACCTTGAGCGCTTCCTCTTTGGGCAGGAGCTTCTTCTCGATGGGCCGGTTCTGCTTGACGATGTGCGCCATCTTCTTTTCGATGGCGGTGAGATCTTCCGGAGTGAACGGCTTGCTGGTCAGGAAATCGTAGAAGAAACCGTCGTCGGTGGGCGGGCCGATGCCGCACTGGGTATCGGGGAAAAGCTCGGTGACCGCGGCCGCGAGCAGATGCGCGGAAGAATGGCGGTAGATCTCGATAGGGGAGTCCGCAGGCTTGCTCTCACCGGAAGGACCAGTCAGGTCATTCATTGAGGCTGGGGGGCCGCAGAGAGCGGACGGAAGGCGATGCTAAGCCCTCCCGACCCCCGCGCTCCGGCCAAAGTGAAGTTGGCCTGCGCTAGCGGCAGTTCGATGTGTGACATCAGCGTGAGCTGAAGGGGGAGCGGATCATCAAATCGCGTTCGGTCCTATTGTTTCGCTGGAGATCGAGAGTGGGAGCCTGCGGCATGGTAGGCACGGATGGAATTGAACCATCGACCCCTTCCGTGTCAAGGAAGTGCTCTACCACTGAGCCACGTGCCTGAATTCCGAGGGACCGCAAGGTTCCTGTGAACTTCGGAGAGTATCGAAGCCTGCCGGGGAGTGTCAACTTTTGATCTGGGGCGGCAATAGATCGAAGTCGCGGAATCGGCCCCCGATCAAGGGCGCCCACCAGTGGCGACCCTACGATTGAAGGCGTCTGGGAGGCCCGACCGAACCGGCGATCTGCGGTTCGCCGGTCGGCGCGGCGATCGCACGACCGATCTGTAGCGGCGTGCAATCTGAGGATCCCCACGCCCGCGGCCGGGTGCTCCGATCGCTGTCAGTCTCAAGAAAGGCCAACGACCCATGGCGGACGCCCATCGTGACCTGCTTCCGAAGCTCAAAAGCCAGCTCGGAACCGTGATCCTCGGAAAGCCCGAGGCGCTGGATCAACTGCTGATCGGTTTGCTTTCCGCAAGCAACATCCTCCTGGAGGACGTGCCCGGGGTCGGAAAGACCACACTCGCCAAGGCGCTGGCCCTGTCGTTCGCGGGCAACTTCAAGCGCGTTCAGTTCACCCCGGATCTGCTGCCAACCGACATCACGGGTTCTTCCGTTTACAACCCCCAGGATGGCAGCAGATCCGGGGTGAACTGAACGCGCTTGAAGTTGCCCGCGCGACAGGGCC
>CAZFQH010000695.1:0-2124 GCA_964520805.1 uncultured Acidobacteriota bacterium
CCGTCGTAGGTGAAGGTGGCGATGTCCTCGCCCAGGGCCTCGATGGTGGCGTACAACTCGGCGAGCTGATCCTGAGCCAGCGCCTTGGTGGGGAAGAGGTAGAGCGCCCGGGTGTCGGTGTTCTTGATGATCGCGTCAAGGATGGGCAGGTTGTAGCAGAGCGTTTTCCCTGAAGCCGTGGGTGTCGTCACCACGAAACTCTTCCCGTCCTTCGCAAGGTCGTAAGCCGCGCGCTGGTGGGTGTAGAGCTGATCCAGCCCCCGCCCGTGGAGATACTCGACGAGCTTTGGCGAAAGATCGGGAGGCAGCGGCGCAAAGCTTCCGGTGGTCGCCGGGTAGTACCGAAGGGCCACGACCACGGGGTCGGTGGCCAGGCTCTTCTCGATCTCGAGCCCCTTGAGGATGCCGATCAGCCCCCCGGTCGGGGCCAGCGCCCCGCTGGAAGCGGACACGGTTGCTGAACCGAAGTCCGTTGGCAATCCGGCACCGCCCTGAGCCGGTCGAAGGGTCGAAGCGACCCCAGAGTCGGTCGCTGAGCCTAAGTCCGTTGGCAATCCGCTGCCGCCCTGAGCCGGTCGAAGCCCCGAATCGCCCGCATGGGCTGTCGAGTGCCCGGTCGCCGTTGTCCCTGCGCCGGTCGCTGAGTCCGATTTCGTCAACATCCCGGTCGAAGCGACCTCACGGGCGTCCGAACCCGATCCCGCTCCCGAACCCAACTTCGACCCGTCTCTAATGGTCTTCACAGGGAGAGATTCTTCCATAGCGCCATGTTCGTACGGGATAGGGTGGTTTGGGGTCCCTTTCCGTTGCGCGTCGATTCCCGGGTGGCCGTCATCGCGAGGAGGCCATCGGATGGCTTCCGACGAAGCCAGCCCGTGGCCCTGCGGTTCCGGCCCGATATCTCGTGCCTGGCTTCGACCTCATTTCCGCAGTTCCATTCCGCCTTGACGCCAACCCCGCCGTAGCCCGGCGTGACCGCTCGGGTTCGGTGGGGTAGCCGGGAGCGGTCCAGAGCCGTCAGAAAGCGCGGTTCTCTGACGTGTGAGGTCGGAGTTGGGAACGTAGGCCAGCATCCGCGGCGAAGCCGCGTCCGCTTGAGGGGTGAGTGGCGGTATTGTGACGCCCCAGAAAGAAAAAACCCCGGAGGGTTGCAGCCGCCTCCTTCGCGTCCGCGTCATAACTCCCCCGCGGGCCAATCTTCAGGGAGGAGATTCAGCCTCTGAAGTAGTCGGCCTCTCGCTGGCCGCGGATCGCGAGCACGAAGACGACGTTCGACTCCGCGATAAATCGATATAGTGCGACGTACCCGCGGGAGCCGCGCCCGATAATCAGCTCGCGCAAGCCGCCATCCAGCAGCCGGCCGATCAGCGGACTGCATTTCAAGACGTCGATGGATTCGAGGATCTCCTCAAGACGAAGCGCTGGGTTCGCACTGTCGTCCCGAATCGCGGGTTCGGCGACGGGCGCGAAATCCTCACCGATCGCAGCGGCGAGTTCGATGCGCGTCATTCAGGGTGAGAGCAGACGTGCGACGGGCCTTCGCGCTTTCTCCCCGGCCACGCGCGCCTGCAGATAGCCACGCATCTCGTCCCACGGAATCGTCTTTTCGGATGCCACGATTCCTTCGTAGCGCGACTGCGCTATAGCCTCGAAGTCTGCGCGTCGTTGATCCGCGTCAGCCTTCTCGGCGATGGCCGAGAGGATGAAGCCATGGGGCGTGGCCCCCGAACGCCGGGCCGCCTCGGCCACGCGGATCTTCAATAGTGGAGGCAGGCGAATCGTGGTGGTGGACATGCTCGCGCGAACTGTAGCACATGAGTGCTACCGACACTGTCAGCAAAGGCAGCTGAAGGCGTTGAAATTGTCCGCCTGGGACGATCGAAGGAACGAAACGATGTTGACACTTGGGTTCCTCACGAAGGAGTCCCAAAGGTCCGGCTGGTCTGCACCGCGTAATTCACTCCATGAAGGGGACTGTGTGCGACGGCGCACAGACTCCCTGCGGCCGCTTCATCAGCGTCACTTCGAGCGCCTGAAAGCGCCTACTTGATGTAGATCGGACTCGTGACCGCGAGCATGGTGTCGCCGCCGCGGTTCCACAACTCGGCGCAGCACCATGTGTCG
>CAZFQH010000696.1:0-1238 GCA_964520805.1 uncultured Acidobacteriota bacterium
TTGCTTCGGCCCACTGCTAACGGAGTTGGGCCTCGCAATGACGAACCCCAAAGGGCTTGGTCGTGGTTGGACGGGGTTGCTTCGGCCCACTGCTAACGGAGTTGGGCCTCGCAATGACGAACCCCAAAGGGGTTGGTAGTGGCTACAACCGAACGTACTCGTACTCGAAGGGCAGTCCCTTGATGCCCGCCTTCGGTTTGCCCAGCCAGTTTGCGATCTTGCCGGGCTCGGTCACCGGCTGCATCAGCGAACGAACGTAGTCGCGATCGGCTTCGCTCGGGATCCACTGGTCCTTGTGCTTGTCGTAGTCGGACGGGCTCAGCAGACGGCCGTCCGGGGAGAACGGCATATTGGCGTAGAGGCCGATGTGACGATGGAATCGCTTCGACGGAAGTGAAAAACGGAACGTGAGATCGGATTCGGCGAGCCGTTTGTTCCAGCGATCGACGCCGCGCTGACAGTCGTCCGCGTATTCGTCGCGCAGAACTTCGTTCATGGCGTTGCGGAGGGGCACATCGTCTTCGGTGACGACGCCGTCCTTCATCAGCGACATGCGGTACGTCCGGTCGAGGGCTTTGTGATCCTCGTACGTCGATTCCTTGGCCCGTCCCTTGAGTCCGGCCGCGAAGTACGACGCGGCGTTGCTTGAAATCTCTGATCCGAAAAGGTCGAGGGACAGGGTGTACCAGAGGTTCAGGTGCTTCTGGATCATCTCGAGGGGAATGCCGCCCTGGGCGCGCGCGTCGCCGTTGGGGTCGAGCTTCATGAGTTCGGCGGTGCGGGCGACCACGCGCTCGACTCCGCTTTCGCCCACGAACATGTGATGCGCTTCCTCCGTCAGCATGAAGCGTGTGGTGCGCGACAGCGGATCGAATCCGGATTCGGCGAGGGCGAGGAGCTGATACTTACCGTCGCGGTCGGTGAACATCGTGAACATGAAGAAGTCCAGCCAGTTGTCGATGGGCGCGTTGAAAGCGCCCAGAATCCTCGGCTTGTCGGGGTTGCCGCTGCGACGCTGGAGGAGTTCCTCGGCTTCCTCACGGCCGTCGCGGCCGAAGTAGCTGTGCAGGAGATAGACCATGGCCCACAGATGCCGGCCCTCCTCGACGTTCACCTGGAAGAGATTGCGCAGGTCATAGAGCGACGGCGCGGTCAGGCCGAGAAGGCGCTGCTGCTCGACGCTTGCCGGTTCAGTGTCGCCCTGGGTGACAATGAGACGACGCAGGGTGTTGCGGTGT
>CAZFQH010000696.1:1248-2122 GCA_964520805.1 uncultured Acidobacteriota bacterium
TGCCTGACTATCGCTGGGGCATCTTTCTCGCCGACCCTACGCCCAATCGCACCAGCGGCTTTGGCGACAACATCGGCGCGCTGGGGTTGTCGCCAAAGCCGATGGTGCGATTGGGCGTAGGGTCGGCGAGAAAGATGCCCCAGCGATAGTCAGGCATCTGCACGTAATCAAAGTTCGCCCAGCCGTCGGCGTCGACGCTGATCGCGGTGCGCAGCCACACGTCTTTCTCCTGGAAACCGGCGGGCCCCATGTCCTTCCACCACGAGATGTAATTGGGCTGCCACTCCTCGAGGGCGCGCTGGAGTTTTTTGTCGCTGCCGAGCGAGACGTTGTTTGGGATTTTGGCTTCGAGGTCGATGTTGCTCATAGTTCTCTCAGTTCTTGCTTGGTAGTTGGGAAGACGGGGTTGCTTCGTCGGAAGCGATTCGACGGCCTCCTCGCAATGACGACCGGCCCAACTTGCTTGGTAGTGGGAATGGTTCGCGAGCCGCCCAACTATCAGGCGAGTTGGACCTCTCGTCATTGCGAGGAGGGCCGTCGTGACGCGGCCGACGAAGCAACCCCGCCGGCCCAACGATCCGCCCGCGACGCGCGAGCCTCATCTTGCTTGGTATTTGGTGGGGTCCTCGCAATGACCTGGTTATTTATTGTCGCGGTAGGTGAGAGGCGGCTTCTGGCCTTCGGGCACGCGCGAGCGGTACTCAAAACCCAGACGACGTTTCTCGAAATCGTCACGAGCGGATTTGACCTCTGCAGGATCGGTGAACAGATCCATGGCGGTCAGGGCCATCGTCTTCGCGGCCACCATCATTCCCTTGCGGCCGATAGAGGTTCCCGAGCACGCGGCCGACTGCCAGCTGTGACCGGGGGTGCC
>CAZFQH010000697.1:0-2115 GCA_964520805.1 uncultured Acidobacteriota bacterium
CCGAAGATTCCAGAAGGCCGTTACCACTTCGGGCCAGGACAGGAGCAGCAGCACGACACGTCTCCGCACAAAGTGAAACTGGGTGGAGTCGAGCATGTCGCACAGACGGCATCACTGGTGCTGTGTTTCTCCCGCCGGCTGTTCTTCCAGCTCTATCCGGAATTTCAGCGCTTTCACTGCAAGGTCTTCCTGACCGAAGCATTCGACTACATGGGCGGCTCCTGTGCCACCACCATGATCGACAACACCCACGTGATCATCGCCAGTGGTGCTGGGAAGAACATGATCCCCGCCCCGGAGACCGCGGCTTTCGCCGAGCGGTACGGCTTCGAATTCGCCGCGCATGCGGTCGGCGATCCTGATCGCAAGGGACGGGTCGAGGCCCCATTTCGGTTCATCGAAAGGAACTTCATTCCCGGCCGGCGCTTTGCGGATTGGGCCGACCTCAACGCCCAGGCCAAGGACTGGTGCGACAAGGTCAATGCGACCTACAAGAAACACATCCGCGCCATTCCGATGGAGCTCTACGTGCAGGAGCGCCCCTACCTCAAACCCCTGCCGGTCTGGGCGCCCGAGGTCTATCGCCTCCATCAGCGCTTCGTGGACCTCGCGGGTTATGTCTCCCTGCATACGAATCGCTATTCCGTCCCCGCGGATTGGATCTCCCGCCAGGTGGAAGTGCGAGAGACCAAGGACCACGTCCACATCGAGGATGGGCTGCGCAAGTGTGTGACCCACCGCCGCCGGATCGGCGTCTTTGGCCAGCGCAGCACGCTCAAGGAACACTTTCATCCCCGCCCTCGCGGCGGCCCGAGCGTACTCGGACCCGAGGAGACCGCCATCGTCAAAGCGCTTCCCGAGGCCGCTGCCTATGTGGACGCGCTCAAGAAACGGGAAAACAAGCAGATCACCCTCGCCCTGCGACAACTCCTGCGGATGGTGCGCGAGTACCCCAAGGACGCGGTCACCGCCGCCCTCAACGAAGCCTTTCATTACGGCCTCTATGACCTCGCTCGGGTCGAGCGCATGGTTTTGCGCCTCGTCGCCCACGACTACTTCCCAATTGAAATCAAAGGAAACGAGAACGATGACTGAAGAACTACAGCAACTGCTCAAGAACCTGGGCCTCGGAAGAATCACCGAGATCTTTCCAGAGCAACTCAAACAGGCCCAGGCCGAAGACATCACCTACGACCAGTTTCTCCTGCGACTGCTCCGGCCTCAGTGGCACGCGCGCCAGGAGAACGCCCTGTCCTGGAGGGTCAGGCGCGCCAAGATGCCCGAGCTGTGGACCCTCGAGACATTCCCATACACCAAGCAGCCGGGGGTCAACCGCCGACAGATCCGCGCCTTTGCTGAACTCGATTTCATCGCCAAGGCCGAAAACATCGTCTTCATCGGACCCACCGGTGTCGGGAAAACCGGACTCGCCTCCGGGCTTCTACTCAAGGCAATCCAGAACGGTTGCCGTGGCCAGTTCATGCGCGCCCAGGATCTGTTCGACGACATGTACGCCTCCCTCGCCGATCGATCCTCGCCCCGGCTCATTCGCCGACTCGCCCGCCTCGACCTCCTCGTGATTGATGAGCTTGGCTACCTGAACATCCGGCCCGAGCAGGCCAACGTCTTCTTCAAGCTCATGCAGGAGCGCTACCGGCGCAAGGCCACCATCATCACCACCAACCTGCCCTACGAGGAGTGGGCCAGCTTCCTCGGTAACCGCATGATGACTGAGGCCCTCCTCGGTCGCGTCCGACATCAGTGCACCACCGTGAACATCGAGGGACCGTCCTTGCGCGAGCCCCAGGGCCAGGGTGCCGCAAAGCGCTGACTCTCACCGTCCTCGCCCTCGGCCTGGGCCCCCCCGTCCGTTCCCGGATCGAGACCGTCCTGCCTGCCCTGTGACTGATTCTGGTCGAGGCTCTACGTCAACGCCCTGTTTGTAGCTCTCGTGGAAGGCTCCTCTGCCTATGGAAAACCGGGAACGGACCCGGTTTCCCACAGGCCGAGCCTTCCACCCTCGGCAAAAGGCGGCCCACTCTCCCGCCTCGCTTCGTTCCATGGGTGGCCCGATCTATCCGAGCAAGCATGGCTCGTTTCTGGTTAGCGCCAGGG
>CAZFQH010000698.1:0-2113 GCA_964520805.1 uncultured Acidobacteriota bacterium
GTGAACGGCAGGATCGAATCGTGGGTCGCCGATGCCGTGGTGCTCGCGACCGGCGGCTATGGCAACGTCTTCTACCTCTCGACGAACGCGAAGGGCTGCAACACCACCGCCATCTGGCGCGCGTACAAGAAGGGTGCCGCTTTCGCCAATCCCTGCTATACCCAGATCCATCCCACCTGCATTCCGGTAAGCGGCGATCATCAGAGCAAGCTCACCCTGATGTCGGAGTCGCTCCGCAACGACGGACGGGTGTGGGTCCCGCTCAAGAAGGGCGACAAGCGCTCTCCCGACCAGATCCCCGAAGCCGAGCGCGACTACTTCCTCGAGCGGAAATACCCGAGCTACGGCAACCTAGCACCTCGCGACATCGCTTCGCGCGCGGCCAAAGAGGTTTGCGACGACGGGCGCGGCGTGGGGGAAACCGGCCTCGGCGTCTATCTCGACTTCTCGGACGCGATCAAGCGCCTGTCTGAAGCAAAGGTCGCGGAGAAGTACGGCAACCTCTTCGAGATGTACGAACGGATTACCGGCGAGAACCCCTACAAGGTTCCGATGCGGATCTACCCGGCCATCCACTACACGATGGGCGGGCTCTGGGTCGACTACAACCTCCAGAGCACGATCCCTGGTCTGCACGTCATCGGCGAGGCGAACTTTTCCGATCACGGAGCGAACCGCCTCGGCGCCTCCGCCCTGATGCAGGGCCTCGCTGACGGCTACTTCATCCTGCCTTACACCGTCGGCAACTACCTCGCTTCGTCGAAGCCCGCGAAGGTCGCAACCGACCATCCGGAGTTCAAGAAGGCCGAGGCCGAAGTGATGGCCCGCAGTCAGCGCTTCCTCGGAATGAAAGGCAAGCGCACCGTCGATTCCTTCCACAAGGAACTCGGCAAGATCATGTGGGAATACTGCGGAATGGCGCGCACCGAGGAAGGCCTCAAGAAGGCCCTACAGTTGATTGCGAAACTGCGCGAGGAGTTCCAGAAGAACCTGCTGGTTCCGGGCGGGAACGATGAAATGAACCAGTCGCTCGAAAAGGCCGGCCGGGTCGCCGACTTCATCGAACTGGGCGAACTGATGTGCCGCGACGCCCTCGAGCGCCGCGAATCGTGCGGCGGCCACTTCCGCGTCGAGTTCCAGGACGACGGCGAAGCCAAACGCGACGACGCGAACTTCGCTCATGTCGCAGCCTGGGAATACGCAGGTGAGGACAAAGCTCCCATCCGCAACATCGAGCCGCTCAACTTCGAATACGTCCACCTTCAAACCCGGAGCTACAAGTGAAGCTCAAGCTCAATGTCTGGCGCCAGAAGAACAGCGCGTCCCAGGGCCAGTTCGAGTCCTACAGTGCGAACGAGGTTTCGAAGGACATGTCCTTCCTCGAAATGCTCGACGTGCTCAACGAAGAACTCATGGGCAAAGGGCAAGACCCGATCGCCTTCGATCACGACTGCCGCGAAGGCATCTGCGGTTCGTGCAGCATGGTGATCAACGGCCGTCCGCACGGTCCCCAGAAGAACACCACGGCCTGCCAGCTCCACATGCGCCAGTTCAAGGATGGAGATGAGATCACCATCGAGCCCTGGCGCGCCAAGGCCTTCCCGGTGATCAAAGACCTCGCGGTCGATCGCAGCGCCTTCGACCGCATCCAGCAAGCGGGCGGATACGTCTCGGTGAACACGGGCGCCGCGCCCGACGCGAACGCGCTCCCGATCCGCAAGGAGAGCGCCGACGACGCTTTCGACGCGGCCGCGTGCATCGGCTGCGGCGCGTGTGTCGCCGCGTGCCCGAACGCTTCGGCGATGCTCTTCACGGCGGCCAAGGTGAGCCAATTCGCGCTCTTGCCCCAAGGCCAGCCCGAACGCCGCGAGCGCGTGATCGCGATGGTCGAGCAGATGGACCACGAGGGTTTCGGCAACTGCACGAACCACCACGAGTGCGAGGCGGCCTGCCCGAAGGCGATCTCCGTCACGAACATCGCGCGAATGAACCGCGAGTACATGCGCGCGATGCTGCTCGAGACGCCGCAAGCGGAGACCGCGGGCTAGTGAATCGGGCATACGGAGCCGCACAAGTTCTACCCGGAATTGCCGCACGAGGGCCTGCGCGCCGC
>CAZFQH010000699.1:0-2104 GCA_964520805.1 uncultured Acidobacteriota bacterium
CATTCCACCACCCGATCCACCGCGATCGAGGCCGCCTTCATTCCGGCATTCGGGGACGCCGAATGTCGTGTCCTCCGTTGTAGGGGCAGGCCTCGTGCCTGCCCTTTCCGTCAGGGCGGCCACAAGGGTCGCCCCTACATTTCGTGGAGCTCCTTCGCCCCTACACGAATTCGATGACTTTGCGTTCTACGAGGCGCGAGAAGATGAGCATGGCTTCGTCTTCCGGCATGGGGCAGATCTTCAGGATCGACTGGACGTCCCACTGGCCGTTCACGCGCGACAGGACGAAGCCTTCGCGGGGATCGAACCGCTCCTTCGTCAGCTCCGTGAGCGACAACAGGAGACGCGGCACCTTGTTTCGCGGCACCAGGCGCAACGAACGCGTGCGTCCACGGCCCTCGATCGAAACCACGAGACCCTTCTTCGCGTGCTGGTTGAGCGGGTCGAGCTTCAAGACCCCTTCGTAGTTCTTGAGCGCGGTGTCGAAATCACCGCCTTCGACGGCGCGGCGGCCAGTGTCGAGCTGAGAGTTGATCCGGTTCAGGGTCTCCACCGAATCGGCGGGGATGCCCGGCTCTTCGACCGCGATGAGGCCGCGGTTGTGCATCTCGTACAACATCACCGTGGTGTCGAACACGGTTCGCCTTATCGCGAACGCGATCTCGGTCACCGTCTTGCCCTCCGAACACAACAGCAGGACTTCGTGGTCGATGGGGTCGCGCGGCTGACCCATGGCGCGCAGGGTGGATTCCGTGGACGGGATCACCTCCCGCATCCGCTCCCACTCGTCGATCCGCCGAATGCCTTCCATGATGACGCTGGTGACATCGAGCTCCACCGCGAAGGGAATGTCGCGGGGGATCTCACCATCCTTGAATTCGAAGTGGCCCTCGCTCCAGTGGAAGAGGTCGTAGATCGTCTCTTCCGCCTTGAGGGTCAGGATGCGAAGAAGGTCTTCATCCTTGAGGGGACCGTCGCCGACCAGAAGGGCACCGAGCGGCTTCCCCTCGGTCTCCTGGCGGAGAAGCGTACGGAAAAGCTGCTCTTCCGTCACCAGCCGCTCGCGCACGAGATACTGCCCGAGCGATTCGCGGGGATCGTTCGACCACGAAGAGTAGATCGATCCCGAAGAGAAAGAAACGCGCTTCTCCACCGCACCGCGGGTGATGTGCAGTGTTCCGGTTTTGCGGCCCTGGGACACCCACTGAAGGATGTCCGACAACGACATGGTGCCGAGTTCGCCCTTTAGACTCAAACATGGCCTCCGAAAGAGGCTTGGGCCCGCCGGCCGAAGTAGAGGTAATCGCGCCAGGTTTCGGGGGCAAAACGATTCGAGAAGATCAGGGCGAGGGCTCGGGGCAGGTCGGGGCGCCGGGGTTTGCGCACCAGCTTCATCGAGCACTCATCGGGGAGACGGTCGCCTTTGCGCCGATTGCACTCGATGCAACAGGTGACGATGTTCTCCCACGTTTTGAGACCGCCGCGGGCGACGGGAACGACGTGGTCGAAGGTGAGGCGCTGAGCGTCAAACTCGCGGCCGCAATACTGGCACAGGTGCTCGTCGCGGGCGTAAACGTTCGCCCGCGAGAATGGCACCTCCGAGAAGATCCGCCGAAGCCGCACGTGGCGCAGAAGCCGAAGCACCGATGGAAGAGGCACGTGAGCCTTGACGCCGCGCACAAACCGTTCGTAGTTCGCCACCACTTCGACTTTGCCCTGATAGAGCAGGGTCATGGCGCGCTGCCACGACACGACGCCCAGAGGCTCGTACGTCGCGTTCAGAACCAGAGTCTGCTCCATGGTGTCTCAGAGTCCGAGGGACAGAATATCTGACGAGCGCCTCGGAGTGTGCATCCATGCCACTGAGTTGCCGTTATCAGGCCGTCCAGACATCGCGATGGAGGGTGTGGCGCTCGACCCGGGACCAGACGATTTCGTGTCCCAGACCCGGACCCTTCGGAACCGCGATGCGCCCGCTTTCATCCACGCTGACTCCGGGTTCGATCAGATCCTGTTCGAAATAGCGCGCACTGGCGGAGGTGTCCCCGGGCAGCGTGAAGCCGGGCAAAGTCTGCAGATGGACATTCGCCAGCCGGCCGATGCC
>CAZFQH010000700.1:0-2099 GCA_964520805.1 uncultured Acidobacteriota bacterium
GGGGGGGCTTTTGGGGTGCGGATTCGTCGACCTCGTCCTGGCCGCCGGGTTTCAACACCACGCGCAGCTTTCGGCCGAAAGCGTTGAGCACATTTTTGGCGAGGGTATCCCGCTCAGACTCGAGGTAACTGACCTGGGCCGGGGCCACGCCGATCACCAGTGTGTCGCCTTCCACCGTAGCACTTGCTCCCGCGAGTGCGGCTTGAAGCATGCGTCCTGTAGTGGCGCTTCTGATCTGGTCGATAGCGGAAAGCCGGCTGGGGGCCGCTTCGCTCGTCCCCTTGGCGGGGGTTGGCGCCACCGCCGCGGCTGCGGTTGCAGGCTTCGGCTCTTCGGCGGGCGGCACGATCCTTTGCGGCGCGGGGGTCGTGGCCGCGGGCGGCGGTTGAAGCTTCGGTCTTTCGGGTGCAACCGCCGGGGTGAGAATGGGCCGCGGCGACGTTCCCAGGAACTGTTCCACTCGGCTCACCAGATCGGCGAAGCTGACCAGGCGCCGGAGTTGAGCGGCCTTCAGAAGGGCCATCTCCAGGCTGAGTCTCGGGTCGGGATCGATGGACTTCCGGAAGTCGAGCTCCGACCGGGACAGGGAATCGACGAGGCGGAGAAGGTCTTCTTCAGGAATCGCGGAGACGAATTTCGCCGCGGCCTCCCGGTCCTCTGGAAGAAGGTCGACGCCATCCGTGTCCGGCGCGATCTTCAGGACGAGCAGGTCTCTCCAGTAGAGAAGCAGCTCGTGGGAGAAGGCCGGATAGTCGACGCCGTAAGACGCGAGGGTTTCGATCACCCGCAGCACTCCGGCCGAGTCGTTTTCGAAAACCGCCTGGGTGGCCTCGCGCAGCAGGCCACGGTCGACAAGGCCCAGGAGTTTGACCACGTCCTCGTCCTGGACCCGAGTCCCCGTGAAAGCGTAGACCTGATCGAAAAGGGAGAGGGCGTCGCGCACGCTGCCCTGGGCGGCTCGGGCCACTCTGAGGAGAGCGGAGTCTGAAATCTCGATACCTTCGGAGTCGGCGATGGAACGGAGATGGGAGGCCAGAGTCTTCGCGGGGATCAGACGGAAGGCGTGGATCTGGCACCGGGAGAGGATCGTTTCGGGGAGCTTCTGGAGTTCGGTCGTGGCCAGAATGAACTTGACCCGCGGGGGCGGCTCTTCGAGCGTCTTCAGCAAGGCGTTGAAGGCGTTCACCGAAAGCATGTGGACTTCGTCGATGATCCAGACCCGGAATCGGTCCCGGCTGGGGTTGAAGCGCACGGTGTCGATGAGGGACCGCACATCCTCCACCTTGCTGTTCGAGGCACCGTCGATCTCTTGAACGTCGAGCCCGGTGCCGGCCGCGATCTCCGTGCAGGAAGAACAGATGCCGCAAGGATCGGGCGTGGGGCCGGGGGTCGCCGAGCAGTTGAGGGCGGCGGCCAGAATGCGCGCGGTTGAGGTTTTGCCGACACCGCGAGCTCCCGTGAGGAGGAAGGCGTGGCCGATGCGGCCAGAGCTGAGAGCGTTGCGCAGCGTGCGGGTGACCGTCTCCTGGCCCACGACGTCAGCGAGCGTCTTGGGACGCCATTTGCGCGCGAAAACGACGTAGCTCATTCGAGGATCTTTTTTCGGGCGGATCAGGTCGGCGGGGAAGTCGAAAGGGGATGCGGCCGTGCGTGAACCCCGAACCGACCGCGTCACCCAACGCCTCGCCTAACCGTTGCTCCCTTCCGGGCCTGGCGGGGTTAAAGGCGCGCATCGTCGCGCGGAGCCCGGGATTCACGCACGACCGATCACGGGGGGGGTGATTCTACGTCCCGCGAGGCCATGGCGGGGAGCCTCGACACGGTATGATCTGCGGTCCCCAACCAGGAAATTTCGCGGAGAGGTGCGAGAGTGGTTGAATCGGCCGGCCTCGAAAGCCGTTGTAGTCGAAAGGCTACCGTGGGTTCGAATCCCACCCTCTCCGCCAGCCCTTCTCAGGCAGCCTTTCCCGGGCCGTAGGCCCGAAAAGGCTCTGCTGCGCCGACGCCCTGTCGCGACGTCATCACTTTCGAGCCTTCGGCCCGAAAGGATGGCGGAGAGAGAGGGGTTCGAACCCTCGGTAGAGGGGTCACCCCTACTC
>CAZFQH010000701.1:0-2066 GCA_964520805.1 uncultured Acidobacteriota bacterium
AAGGTTATTCACAGCACGCTGAAGCCATCCAGCCTTGCGACCCTTTGGCTTCTGGGCGGTGTCGGGATGGCCGCGATCCAGATCGCCAAACTCTTCGGATCTCGTGTGATCGCTACCGCGGGTGGAGCCAGAAAGCTCGAGCTTGCGAAGAGTCTTGGCGCCGACGCCGTGGTCGACCACTACGCGGGGGATGTGGTGGCCGAGGTCAAGCGGTTCACCTCGAAAAAAGGGGTTGAGGTCGTGATCGAACACACCGGCGGCAACACCTGGGAGCGCTCGATTCAATCGCTCGCGCACCGCGGACGACTGGTGACCTGCGGCGCCACGTCCGGACCCATTGGTGCGACCGACCTGCGTTTCGTGTTCGCCAAACACCTTTCCCTGCTCGGGTCTTATATGGGCAGCCGCGCCGATCTGCTCGCCGCCGCACCTCATTTTTTCGCCGGGCGACTCCGCACGTGCGTGCACGCGACGCTTCCGCTCGAACGCGCGGCCGAGGCTCACCGCATGATGGAAGCCTCCGAACACTTCGGCAAGATCGTACTGATCGTCTGATCACCAGGCCTTGGTCCGTCTGGGACGGTTCCCGCCGCGAACGGCTACCGACTCACGGCTAAAGGGAACAGCTCGACGGTTTCCTCTTCGCGCACCGGCACCGCGTACTTGCCGGTGAAACAGGCCGTACAGTGGCGCGTGCCGTGCGTGTCGCCGACCGAGGAGATGAGACCTCCGTGGGAGAGGTAGGCGAGAGAATCGGCGCCGACTTTCTCTCGAATCTGCTCGGTTGTCTGCGAAGAGGCAATGAGTTCGCTGCGGGTCGGGGTGTCGATGCCGTAGTGGCAGGGGTGCGTGGTCGGCGGCGACGAAATCCGAAGGTGAACCTCGGCCGCTCCCGCCGAGCGGATCAGTTCGACGATTTTCCGCGAGGTGGTGCCGCGGACGATCGAGTCGTCGATCAGCACCACCCGCTTGCCCTCCAGCACTTCGCGCACCGGGTTCAGCTTGATGCGCACCCCGAAACTGCGGACCTTCTGCTTCGGTTCGATGAAGGTGCGGCCGATGTAGTGGTTCCGCACCAGGCCCATGACGTAGGGAACCCCGCTCTCTTCGGCATAGCCCAGGGCGGCCCCGATGCCGCTGTCGGGAACCGGAACCACGACGTCGGCCGGAACCGCGGATTCGCGGGCGAGCCTTCGCCCCATTTCCAGGCGGGAGCCGAGGACGCTGCGGCCAAAGACCTTCGAATCGGGGCGGGCGAAATAGACGTGCTCGAAAATGCAATGCCGAGGCATGTCTTTCGGGAACGGGAAATACGAGCGCAAACCGGACTTGTCGATGACCAAAACTTCGCCGGGGGCCACGTCGCGGATGTACGTGGCCTCGATGAGATCGAACGCACAGGTTTCGGATGACAGGACGTAAGCGTCGCCGAGCTTGCCCAGAGCGAGCGGCCGAATGCCCATGGGATCGCGGGCGGCGATGAGCGCGTCCTGGGTCAGGAACAGCAGGGAATAAGCACCCCGTACCTTGAGCAGGCTGGAGGCAATCGCGTCTTCGACCGGGCCAATGCGCGCGCGCGCGTACAGATGAAGAAGTACCTCGGTGTCGGAGCTCGACTGGAAGATCGAACCCGCCGATTCGAGCTGTCCGCGCAGGATGTCGGCATTCACCAGATTGCCGTTGTGGGCCACCGCGATTTTGCCGCGCTGACAGTCGATCAGGATGGGCTGAACGTTGCGCTCGGAACTCCCTCCCGCGGTCGAATAACGCACGTGGCCGATCGCGGAATCGCCCACCAGGGAGGCGATCGACTCTCCCCGCGCGAACACTTCACTTACAAGACCCGTGCCGAGCACCGACCTCAGTTCAGTCCCGTTCGAGGCGACGATTCCCGCGGCCTCCTGACCCCGATGCTGAAGGGCGTACAGGCCGAGGTAGGTCAGGTTGGAGGCTTCAGGATGCCCAAAGACCCCAAAAATTCCGCAATGGTCCTTAAAGTGGTCGTCTTCTATTAGGCGGGGGGCCGCAATGTTCTCGGACTGCCTGCTCAGCCCCCCGTACCCCCC
>CAZFQH010000702.1:0-2062 GCA_964520805.1 uncultured Acidobacteriota bacterium
CGCTCGTGGCTGCGCTCGCCCTCGCCCTCGCGGCGGTGTCTCGCCCGGCCACCATTCCCCTGTGCGCGGTGCTTTTCGGTTTTCTGCTGATCCGCGCTCGACCTTTCATCCGTCGCATCCTGCTCGCCGCAGCGCTTCCCCTGCTCCTGATCGCGGCCTACAACACCACATTCTTCGGAGCGCCGTGGCGCTTCGGCCCGACCCTCAGCGGGCGCTTCGGCGCCGCTTTCCCGGAATCCATCGCGGGTTTGCTCCTCTCGCCCGCACGTGGGCTGCTGGTTTTCACACCCATCGCCATCGTCGCCTTGTGGGCACTGATTCGGCAGGCCCGTCGTTCCACCGTCGCTCGGGCCCTGCTCGCGGCTGCTTCAGCGCACTTTCTCTTCATGGCCTTGTGGAACGAGTGGCACGGTGGAGAATCGTTCGGGCCGCGACTATTGACCGACCTCGTGCCCGCTCTTTTCTTCTTTCTTCCCGAGGGTCTTGCGGCGTGGCCGAAGACCGGAGTGGTGCTCGGCTTCGCTTCGGTCGGCGCGCAGATGATCGGCGGGTGGACCTACGACTATCGGTGGGAGCGCCTTCACCAGCGGGGCGGCGAATTCGAAAGCGCCTTGTGGTCGTGGCGCGACTCTCCCCTGGCCTTCGCTGTTCGTGAAGGTGTGGTTATTCAAGGAGTCCCGAAAGCCGACGGGCGAAAGCTGCGGCTGCCGCTCCATCGCGCGGTTCCGTTTGGACCGACCGGCTCCATCATCGAAAGCACGTCGCCGGGACCCCGAGTCCGCGGAACCCCGTTGATCCGAGATATCCGGCTCGAACGTGGCGCGCGGATCACCGCGGGCTGGATGCGCCTCACTCACCCGGGGGACGCCCTCGCCTTCCGATCGCTCGTGGACGGTGCGCGGACGCTTTCAATCGCTGGATTCCTTCAAGGGAGGATTCGGGTCGAAAACGGAAGCCGCGTTTTCACGTCCACCGTCGCGGGTGACTTCGCGATCGAAGCACCTCTGCTCCTGGAATCCGGAGAAGACGTTTACGTCCGCGCGGAAGAAGGCGAGCTTCGGGTGGCCCGGGTTGAACTCAGGTAAGAAGAGCGGCTACTGGCGGAGCCTCGGAACTTCGCCCCACTTGAGTTTGGTCCGCAACACCTCGAAATAGTCGCGCGCTCCCGCGGTCACGAGCTTCAATCGTCGACTGCCCTGACTCACCACCAGTTCGTCGTCCGGCCGAACTTCGCGGCTCCATTGCCCGTCGACGGTCACATGCACCGGCGAGCCGGACGAGCGAACACGGATGCTCACCGGGGTGTGGGCGGGGATCACCACCGGCCGGTTCGAAAGCATGTGCGGGCAGATGGGAGTCAACACCACCGCCTGGAGCGAGGGGTGGAGAATGGGCCCACCCGCGGCCAGGTTGTAGGCCGTGGAGCCCGTGGGAGAGGAGACAATGAGACCGTCCGCGCGGAAGTCGGACACGAAACTCCCGCCCACCGAGACCGTGAACTCGACGATACGGGACACCGTAGCCGCCTTCGCAATGGTGACGTCGTTGAGGCCCTCGTGGACGATCGACTCTCCGTCGCGTACCAGCGCCGCGCGCAGCATAGAACGCCACGAGTAGGCGTAGTGTCCGGCGACCAGACCGCGAAGAGCCTCCTCAACCTCTTCGCTCGTGATCTCGGTCAGAAAACCGAGCGAGCCGAGGTTCACCCCCAGCACCGGGGTCTCCTCGTCCAGAACGCGTTGCACCGCGCGCAACAGCGTGCCGTCGCCGCCGAGGACCACCACCGCGTCGATCGGCCCGCGTGTGCGCTCCTTCACGACCTCGCAACCGAGCGTTCTCAGAATCTCGAGAACATTGAGACGCGTGGGATCGTCCTCGGGAAGATCGTCGCGGGTGATGACCGCGACTTTCATGACGAGAACTCCGGGCGGGCGGCCATGGTCTGGGTCATTCAAACTTGGGGGTTGCATCATGTCAGACCGGAGGCGATGCGTCACCTCCCCTCTCCCCGGGCGGCGACCGGGCATGAAGGAAGAACTCGCGATTCCCACCCGTTCCGTCG
>CAZFQH010000703.1:0-2058 GCA_964520805.1 uncultured Acidobacteriota bacterium
CAGCAGATGCGAGGGGGCAGGCCCTGGAATTGCACGCGTTCCCTCGCGTGGGCGATCCAGCGGTGAAGGGACTCGTTCTCCGGGAAGTCGGCGCCGATGGCCTGATCCGTGGTCGAAAGATCCTTGGGGTCTCCCGAAAGCACGGCCCAGCGGAAGGGCCCCTTTCCTTCGCAGAACAGCGGCCGGATGTACTCCGGGACGAAGCCCTTGATCTCGAAGGCGTCCACCGCACCTGCGGACTTCGCTTCGGCGCGGATGTTGTTGCCGTAGTCGAAGGTAATGGCGCCTCCGCGCTTAAACGCGAGCATGGCGTTCACGTGGTCGGCCATGGATTCGCGGGCCAGACGCACGTAGCGCTCGGGATCTGCAACCCGCAGGGCCCGGGCTTCGTCCAGGGTGCAGGTTTTTGGGATGTAGCCGTTCAAAGGGTCGTGAGCGCTCGTCTGGTCGGTGACGAGGTCGGGCTTGAATCCTCTGGCCACCAGGGACGGCAGGACCACCGCGGCGTTTCCGAGCAAGCCAATCGACAGACGGCGTTTCTCCGCGCGGGCCGCGAGCGCCAGTTCGAGGGCCTGGTCGATTGAATCGGTGCTGACATCGAGGTACTTCGTCTCCAGACGCTTCTCGATGCGGGTCGGGTCGACTTCCACCACGATCGCGACACCGTCGTTCATGGTGACGGAGAGAGGCTGGGCTCCCCCCATGCCGCCCAAGCCCGCGGTGAGTGTGATGGTTCCCGCGAGGGTCCCGCCGAAATGCTGGCGCGCGGCTTCGGCGAAAGTCTCGTAGGTGCCCTGCAGAATGCCCTGCGTGCCGATGTAGATCCACGAGCCCGCGGTCATCTGGCCGTACATCATCAGGCCCTTCCGATCCAGCTCGTTGAAATGCTCCCAGGTGGCCCATTTCGGGACGAGCATCGAGTTCGAAATGAGAACCCGTGGCGCATCTTCGTGGGTTTTGAAGATCGCCACCGGTTTGCCCGACTGCACGAGAAGCGTCTCGTCGTTCTCCAATTCGCGTAGCGAGCGGACGATGGCGTCGAAACATTCCCAATTTCGCGCGGCCTTGCCGATGCCGCCGTAGACCACCAGATCGGCCGGACGTTCCGCGACCTCTGGATCAAGGTTGTTCATCAGCATGCGCAGAGCGGCTTCCTGGATCCAGCCCTTGCAGCTCAGCTCCGAACCGCGGGGGGCGCGGATGGTGCGGGTCATTCGAGATCTCCCGATATGTTTTCGGCCGCCCGCAACAGATGTCCGCGGCCGACCAGATCGGCGATGCGTTCGATTTCGGGGCCCATGACACGGTCCGCGTCGTATTTGGGAACCGCGGCGCGCACCGCGGCGTGGGCCGCTTCGAGCGCATCCGAGGTTTTGAGCGGACGATGGAATTCAATCGCCTGCGCGGCCGCGAGGGCCTCGATGGCGAGGATCCGCCGCACATTCGCCACCACCGACCGCGCCTGCCGCGCGGCTATGGGACCCATCGAAACGTGGTCTTCCTTGTTCGCGGACGTGGTGATCGAGTCGACGCTTGCGGGATGGGCGAGAGACTTGTTTTCGGACGCGAGGGCCGCCGCGGTGACGTGGGCCATCATGAAGCCCGAACGCAGGCCGCCGTCTTCGGTGAGGAACGCGGGCAGGCCGGAGAGGGTTGGATTCACCAGCCGTTCGATCCGACGTTCGCTGATACCGCCAAGCTCAGCGGTCGCGATGGCGAGGAAGTCGGCGGCCATCGCCACCGGTTCGCCATGGAAATTGCCTCCGGAAAGCAGAACCCCCGCTTCGGCGAAGACCATGGGGTTGTCGGTGGCGCTGTTCATCTCGATCTCGATGGTGCGGCGGACGAAGGCCTGAACGTCGCGGGCCGCTCCGTGAACCTGGGGCGCGCAGCGGAGCGAGTATGCGTCCTGCACCCGACCGCAGTTGCGATGCGACTCGCGCAGGGCGCTTCCGCCCAAAAGCCGCTTCAGGTTGCGCGCCGAGGCGGACTGACCCGCGTGGGGGCGGGCGTCATGAATCCGTGGATCGAACGCCACGTCGGTGCCAAGGAGAGCGT
>CAZFQH010000704.1:0-2055 GCA_964520805.1 uncultured Acidobacteriota bacterium
GGAAGTCCACATCGCTCTGAGCGTCCGCCTCGCCCCGCGCGACCGAACCAAACACCCGGAGGTTGCGGGCGCCATACGCGGAGCAAAGGAGCAGAATCTGATCGCGCATTTCGGTCAGCCTGCGGTCGATCACCATGACGGTAGGTTAATCCTAACTAACTAACTAAGGGAGTATCCGGCTCATTTGAGCGCGGGCGACTACGGCCGCGGTGAAGGGGCTTCCCCGCCCACCTGAGGGCGTTTCACGCAGACAGTTTTGCAGATGAACTCACGCAAGACGGGACTCCTGCGAAAGCTCGGACTCGGTGAGGCGGAATGCGTCGATGCCGAAGTCCGCGAGCTTCGAGAGGAAGACCGCGCGTGGGATGCCCGCGAGAGCGGCGGCAGCGCCGGACGAAAGTTCTCCCATTTCATGGAGCTTCATCGCCGCGGCAAGAAGCAGGCGAGGGCCGGCCGATCCCGGCGTTGCGCGCATCGCCAGCAGGGTCTCGTTCGGGATTTCCAGCACCAGTCGGCTCACGGGTTGACCACCCGATTCTAAGGCCCTCGACATTCCCTCCCCCGGAGCCACAACGACCCTCGACCCGAAGAACTAGAATCGACCGACCGCCAATGATTTCTGCGACCGCCCTGAATCAGACCCCAGAGGAGGCCCGCCGCCTTCGTCGGTCGACCTGGCCCGTTCGCCTCTTCAAGCTCGGTGAAGAGCCGTCGGACGATCTGTCGGCTCAGACCAGCGCCGAGGAGAGGATCGGAATGGTCTGGTCTCTGACCGTCGATTCCTACGCGACCTCGGGCATGCCCGAACCCACTCCCCGTGCCGCATGGCCGGTCCGCGTCCGTCGTCTTGGCGCGCCTGAGGTTTATTGAACGAGGACTTTGTCGACCTCCTCCGATGTCTCCTGAAGGAGGATGCACGATTCCTCGTCGTGGGCGCTCACGCGCTGGCCGCACACGGCGTCCCCCGGGCTACTGGCGACATCGATATCTGGGTCGATCGCGACGGCCCAAACGCGCGCCGCGTCTTCCAGGCACTCGCGGACTTTGGAGCGCCCCTTGCGGCGCTGAATGTCTCGCTGTCTGATCTTTCCAACCCCGACAGCGTTATCCAGATTGGTCTGCCGCCGAGGCGTATCGACATCCTCACCAGCATCTCGGGCGTCGACTTCCGGCCGGCCTGGGAGCGGCGGGCCACTTTTAACTTTTCGGACCTGATGATTCCCGTACTGGGACGCTCCGACCTGATCACGAACAAACTCGCGGCGGGACGTCCGAAGGACTTGGCGGATGTCTCGATTCTGGAACCCGGACCGGTGTAAGGGCTCGTTTGAGGTTTCGAGGTCCGACAGTGATTCTGAGGCCCGGTAGAGTTGGCCGATGAGCGTCGTCGGGCGAGGATGAAATGAAGGAGAACCAGCGCGTCGAGTGGAAGGAGTCGTGGCGCGACGACTGCCTGAAGTGGATCTCGGGCTTTGCCAATGGCGAGGGCGGCATGCTGGTCATCGGCCGGAACGACGCGGGCGGCGTGGTGGGCGTCAAGGACGCGCGCAAGCTGCTCGCCGACCTTCCCAACAAGATCCGCGACGCACTGGGCATCATCGTGGACGTCAGGCTGAAGAAGAGCCGAAGTCGGGAGTATCTGAAGATCAAAACGCCCGCCTACTCGAACCCGATCAGCTACCACGGCGAGTTCTACTACCGCACCGGAAGCACCAATCAGGCTTTGAAGGGCGCGTCACTGGTGCGCTTCTTGCTGCGGAAGCAAGGCCGTACGTGGGACAGCGTGCCCATGCCGCGGGTGGGGTTGCGCCAGCTCTCCCGAACGGCATTTGCGACCTTCCGGAAGCTTGCCAGGCAAGGCCTTCGCAACGACGCCACTCTTCAGCGGGAACCCATTCCCTCGCTGCTCGACAAGCTGAACCTGCTCGAGGGGAAGCTCCTCAAGCGGGCGGCCGTGCTGCTGTTCCATGCCGAGCCCGAGCGCTTCGTCACGGGCGCCTGCGCATTCTTCCGCGCCGGTCAAGTGGAGACGTGGGGTCGAGGGATCCAGCGGAT
>CAZFQH010000705.1:0-2045 GCA_964520805.1 uncultured Acidobacteriota bacterium
GGCTTTGGAGAAGAACCGGCCGCGCGCGCGAAGCCGATCGAGGTTCGGGGTGCGCACGTTCCCGAACTGGCCGTACTGTGCGGTGAGATCGTCGCCGATGATCATCAGGACATTGAGCGGCCGTCCCGTGCCCGCCCGTCCCGGCGTGGGTTTTCCCATACGCAGAGGGCGATCAAGATACTTCGCCAACTCGGCTTTCCGGGCGCGCATTGCCGGGACTTGAGCGAGATTGTTCCACTCGCGCGGGTCGGCGGTCTCGTCGAAAAGTTCCTGAGAGCCGTCGGGCCACTGCGTGAATCGGAACTGATCGGTTCGAACGCTGCGCCCGATCCTCGGTCCCTGTCGCGCCGCATCCGAAAGGACGGTTTCGCGGATGATCCGCGCGGGGTCGCCAAGCGCGGGGGCGAGGTTGAGGCCCTGCGGCTGAACGAGCGTGGCGCCCCCCAGGGCGGCCAGGGTGGGTGCGAGATCGCTCATGCGGGCCAGGGTTGAAGCAGTGACCCCGGGGTGTTTCATTCCTGGAACCTGAATGAGCAGCAGTCCGCGCAGCCAGTCCTCGAACAGCAGATCCTGGCGAGGGGGGGCTGCGCGTTCGGGCCGCGGTGACGGACCGATCGAGACAAGAGCGATAACCGTCTCGGATAGGAGCCCTTCCCGCGCGAGCCCTGCGAGGAGGACACCGATCTCGCGGTCGAGGAGACCGTACGCCGCCTGCCGGCTCGACGCCAGGGCTCCACGATCGGCCGGTTCTCGCGGTGGAGGAGTCACGGGAAAACGAACTGGGTCGAGGGGCGCGCGATCGGAGAGGGCGATCGCGGGCACCGTAATGGGGGTCGCCGGTGGAACCACCGGATTGGCCGCAGCAGGAACTTTCCGAAGATCGAGCGAGGCATAGACGAATGCGCGACTTGAGCCCGCGCTCTTGAGACTTTGCAAGACGCGTGCGCTCAACTCAGTGGGCAAGGCTTTGACTGACTGGTCGAACCCACCACTCGCGACCCCGGTCGCGGACACTGCGGTTGTGGCATACCCTTTTCGCTTGAGTGCGCGAACCAGTTCGGCGGGCCCCCGCGCCCCGGCCGCCGCGAGCAATGTGTCCTTCGTCCCCGTCCAGGAGGGATCGTCCGCGAAGACGGAGTCGAATGGACGCGAGTTCGCCCGCAGTTTCCGAAGTGCCGGAAAGCCGGCAAACGCAGGGTCCTCGAAAGGAAATCCAGATCCTTCCGCGACCACGACCACGATGTGAGGGGCCTTCGCGGCCGCCACCTTGGGAGACTGAGTCGGAAAGACGATTGCGCCGAGGGCGAGCAGGAGTGGAACACTCGTGGGTAGGAGCCTCACGGCGTCAGGTTAGCCATGACGTTTGAAAACGGTCAAGGTGCCGTGGCTTAAGATCGCCCAACCACGATGACCCTCAATCTCAAAGACTTCATCCGCGATGTTCCTGATTTTCCCAAGCCGGGCATTGTGTTTCGCGACATTACTCCGATGCTGGCGCACGGCCCCGCCTTCGCCGCCGCCATCGAACAGCTCGATCAGATGACCGGTGACGTCGAGTACACCCGGATTATCGGGATCGAAAGCCGCGGTTTCATCTTTGGGGCAGCATTAGCGCAGCGACGGCAATGCGGATTCATTCCGATTCGCAAGCCGAAGAAGCTCCCGCGCGCCACGGTGTCAGAAACCTACGCGCTCGAATACGGAGCGGACACTCTGGAGATGCACGAGGATGCGCTGGTGGCTGGAGAGCAGGCGCTAGTCATCGATGACGTGCTGGCGACGGGAGGCACCGCCGAGGCCGCGGCGCGTCTGGTGAGCCGGTCGGCAGGTAAGGTCGCCGGTTTCGCTTTCCTGATCGAGCTTGATTTCCTTGGTGGTCGTTCGAAACTCTCCCCCCATTCGGTCGCGAGCCTGATTCACTATTGATTCGGGCAGGGCGATAGAAAGACGGCTGGACAGTCGCCCAAGGGTAGACTTACGACTTGCGCGTTTCCGTGCGCCCGTAGCTCAACTGGATAGAGCAGGAGCATCCTAAGCTCAAGGTT
>CAZFQH010000706.1:0-2038 GCA_964520805.1 uncultured Acidobacteriota bacterium
TGGCGGTGTCGTTACCGGGCCGGTGGGGATGATCGAGAGCTGCTTGCCCGATCCCGAGAGGACGAGCCGCAACGGCGCCGTGGTGGAGGTGGTGTTCGGAGGGGTGGGAACGGTTCGGAGGACGATGTTGGCCGCAGTGACGGTGGCGGGGTCGAGAGCGACCGGCGAGGTCAGGGTGAGGGGTTCGTTGACTTCCACTCCAATGGCGCCCGAGGCCGGCGTGATCGTGGCTTGAGTGACCGTGCCCTCCAGGGCGATGTCGGCGGTGGTGGGCGTGCCGTCGATGGCGGTGGTTTGGGTGACGCCAATGAGGCTTTGGCCCAGGACGCGGGCGGTGAGTGTGACGGGGCCGGGGACCCCGGGGATGACGTAGTGGCCGGATGTGTTCGACGTCGCTACGAACGGCAGCGTGTTCGTTGAGACGAGCGCCCTGACGGGCGTTTGTTGTTGAGGCTGGCCTCCCATGACCACGTAGGTTGTCCCGACGACGAAGCCGATGGGGCCGGCCAGTGTTGGAGGAGGACGTAGCGGCCTTCTCTGGTGATCCCGTCGAGCGCCACCCCGGGAAGGCCGGTGTCGGCTCGGCTGACTGCGCGCGTCTCTCCGTTCGCTGTCAACACGTCCGCGAGGGCTACCACCTGGAGCCTCGGGATGCCGTCGTAAGCCGCACGGTCGACCCGTGCCACCACGAGGGTGTCACCGGGGGCGGCGGCGATGTTGTTGAAGGTGAGGGCCGCCGAGGTATTCAGAGTGGACGACGCGAAGTCCACCGTGACTTCACCCAAGGGGATAATCCCGTTCGTGGCGGGAACGAACGGAGAGAAGGTGTCATAGGCGACAAGCGCAATGGCGGTGTCTTCGGCCAGGCTTCCTGCGGCCACGTTCAACTGGACCGTGCCGGAGGTGACCGTGGTGGCCTCGTTGCCGCCCACCACGCCGCGCGCGTTCTCTCGACCGGCGAGGAGATCTAAATGAACCCTGCCCTCGCGAAGAGCGCTGGTGGCGTAAGTGCGGGACGGCGTGATCGGGAAGGCGGCGCAGAGGTGCTCGGCCGGCGGCGCGTTCGGGTCGGGCGCGGTGGTGGGCGCGCAAGTCGGGTCACCGGTGATCGGTGGCGTCTTGAAGACCAGAATGTCCGTCGACCGCTTGGCGGCGCTCGCCTCCTCGCCCGACGCCAGAGTGTACGTCTCTTCGACGTCCGCCTGGACGACCGTCCCAGATGGCAGGCTGGACGGCGAGTCGAGGCGCAGGGAGCCTGTCGCCGTGCCGCCCGTCGGCGGCAGCACCGCGGGATCGACTCGGCTCTCCGAAGTCGCCGTGGCCGGGATCGAGACAACGCCCAAGCCCGAGAGGGCTTCGCCCGCGGCGCCGATGACTAGAGGCGGCGTCCCCCAAGGGGAGGCTAGCAGCGGATCCGTGAGGGTCCCCGACACCAGGGCGGCGCCGATGATGAGGGTTGAGGTGAGGTCGATCTCGGGCGCCCCAGGACCGCCGGAGCGCAGGAAGACGCGCACGCTCGAGAGGTCGAGCCCAGAGGGGGGCGCGGTCGTTCCGCCGATGTCCCGGCCCACATCCGCGACGGCAATCCGGATGTCGGGCGTGTCGTCGTTGGTGAAGGAGTTGTCGGTCGGCGTCTCGAATGAGGCGGTGGGCGCCATGGTATCGATCAGGAAGGAGGCCTCGGCGATGCTCGAGTTGGAGGCCCGGTCACTGACCTCGACGCGCAGCGTGTGGTTCCCATCGACCAAGCTGAGGCGAAGCGACGCGCAGGCGGCTCCCCTGGCCCGGCGAGCTGATGGAAACCAAGGGCGCGATGGTGTCGGTGCTGAATGGCGAACTCGTGACCGCGCGGTTGCCGGTCAAGTCACGGATCTCCGCGTCGATCAGGTGCGCGCCTTCGGAAAGCGCGGCCAGGGTTGGCAGTAGCGGCGTCCGGGCCGATGGTGAACATCCCGGTCCGATCGATGCCGTCAATGGACACCCGAAAGGTCGCGATGTCGACGCCCTGATTGTCGCTGTATTGGATGGCCACGTAGGG
>CAZFQH010000707.1:0-2035 GCA_964520805.1 uncultured Acidobacteriota bacterium
GCGACTCGAACCCGGGCGGTGGGGGAGGGGGGGCGGTCGCGAACGACGCGCCAGGCCGAGCCGTCGCGGATCACCGTCCAAGCCCCCGCACCCGGGCTGTGGACTTCGAGGCTGACCGCAGTACCCTCTTCCGCGGTCGCGGAACCGTAGGCCACGGGAAGCGCGCGGACCGAGATATCGAGCAGGGGCTCGACCCACTGGAGGCCTAGAAGACGAGACTCCCCGATCGCGTCCCGAATCTGGGCCTGGTGATGCCAGCGTTCGGTGTACTCGCGCCCGGTGTCCATCCAGTTGAGCGACTCGGTTTCGCCGGCCCAGCTCACCGCGAAGATGGACGGACCGTCCAGAGGCAGCTTCTCGACCACGTCCGCCACCCAGCCTCCGGTGATTTCGAGCAATTCGGTCAGAAGGCGCGGACTGAGTCGCGCACCGAAGCTCACTCCAGTTTGATTCAGGCCATTGACGAAACGAGCGACGTCGCGGTCCGAGTTGAGCGGACCGTCCAAAGGCCGTCGATGCTGGTCACGGTAGACCGCGATCTTGCGGAGGTCCCCGTCGAGAAGATGGGCCGCGAGGTCTCGGACTTGCCAGGCGCCGGCGACGGTGGGGCGTTCCCAATCGGCCGAATTCAAGGCCCGCAACAGCCCGACCAACTCCCCGAGCAGGGGGCGGAACAGAGGAGCGGTATCGATCGGGGCGAGTTCGCGCGCCCACGCGGTCATGGTCGGGAAGGGCCGGTCACCAGCCGATGGACTTCGCTTCCGGCCAGGATGAAGGCCCCTGTGCCGTAGATCTCTGTTTGATCGGGTCCGGTGGCTCCGGGCGCCGCTCCGACCGGCTGCACGAAGCCCAGTTTGCCATCCGCATGCACGGCCCGGTTCAAGGCCGCCCAGCCCCTGAGGATCACCGGCAGGTTCGCCGCGCGGTCGAGCAGGCCTTCGTTTACGCCCCACGCGAGCGCGTAGGTGAAGAACGCAGTGCCGCTCGTTTCCGGGCTGGGGAAAGTCTCCGGGCTCAGAAGGCTCACGCCCCAATAGCCATTCGGCTGCTGTATCTTCGCGATTTTCGCGGCCATATCCTTGAACAGCGCCACGTAACGGGGCCGTTCGGGATAGTCGGGTGGCAGATACATGAGCACTCTTGCGACTCCGGCGATCACCCAGCCGTTGCCGCGGCTCCAGAACACTTTGGCCCCATTTGGTTCGCGCTGGTCGAAATAGCGGCTGTCCCGGTAGTAGAGGTGTTCGGCCGGGTCGTAGAGGTAGTCGGTGGTTTTCCACCAGAGGCGATGCATCAGGTCGGCGTAGGTCCGGTCGCCGGTTGCACTAGCGGCCAGGGCCATCGCGGGCGGGGCCATGAACAGGGCATCGCACCACACCCACTCGCGGGAGGTCTTCTTCTGATCGAAGACGAGAGGCTCAGCGAAGGGCATGGACTTCATTTCATCGAACAGGGCCAGAGCCTTCGCGGTCATGCGCGGGTCCTTGCGGTCTTTCGCGAGAAGGAAGTAGGCCTGAGTGATCGCCTGGTGGTCGGCGTGAAACTTGTCCGGTCCGTGGTTCCACTCGTTGCTTTCGCCGGTCTGCGCGATGGCGTTCAGGTATTTCGCTCGATCCTCCGAAAGCGGAGCGAGGGCGTGCAGGCTGGCCCAGAACGGGGCCTGATGCCACGCCCAAAGCTGGTGTCTCGACGGATTGGCCAACTGCCAGTCGGCGACTCGACTCATCACCGCCACGATCGAGCCTTGATTGGGGGCGGTCACGGGTTTCGCCGGCACCGCGGCCGCGGACTGGAGAGGTGTGGACAAAGGCTGTGCCGTGCGGCAGGCTCCGCCCATGAAGGACAGCCCGACGATCAGGGCCAGGGAATCACGGCGAGTCAGGATTTTCAAGGGTTCGTTTCTCCTCGTGGTGCGCGTCGCCCGCATCTTACCGATGGCGTGATCGTTCCCGGACCTTGGTATCATTGCGGGCCTCGTTTGCGTCGTGCGCGCCCGTAGCTCAATGGATAGAGCGTTGCCCTCCGAAGGCAAAGG
>CAZFQH010000708.1:0-2028 GCA_964520805.1 uncultured Acidobacteriota bacterium
GGACGGTCGGGTAGAAGCTGCGGTCGCGGTCGAAGCCGGTGGCTCGCGCGAATGCCGCGACGAGCAGCGCGAGGGTGACGCCGATGAGGTAGCTCACTGTGCTCGCTCCCACGTCTGCGTGCGGCCGAACACCGAGAACCCGATGAAACCGCGGACCTTCAACCTGCGCCCGCTGTCCTCCAGGCGCAGCTTGCAGCGGTAGATCGAGCCGTTGTCCGGGTCGAGGATGTCGCCGTCCTTGTCGGCCGAAGCACCGAGGGCGCTGAGTGAGATTGCGAGGACGTGGAATGTGGTTCGAAGCAGTTGTTTCATGGGAAGAGAAGTTATCGGGAACCGCACCTGCGGGGATTGAACGTCCCCGCCGTTGTTCTTGAATAAAGCAGCTAGATTACGGGGCGTGCAACCGAAGCGTCACCAGATTGCGGAACCTCACGACGATGAGCCGAAGCCTTCGCCCGCCGATGAGCCGTACCGCTGGCTGAGTGTGCCCCGCTGGTACTTGTGGGAAGGCGGGTTCCTGCTTCTTGGCCGCGGGCAGGGAGTCGTGCCGGCGCACGAGCACCATGCCATCCAGATCGTCATCGCCCTCGAGGGCAGCATGGTCATCAGCGGTCGCGACGGGAAATGGCGCGAGGCCTGCGGGATCGTCGTGCAACCGGACGTCGTTAACTCCTTTGACTGCCGGGGTGCCTCGGCCGCGATGCTCTTCGTCGATCCGGAATCCAGTGAAGGGGCCTGGCTTCGCACCGCCCTCAAGCACGACATCACCCTCGTGCCCGAGGCGCGCCTGGCCTCGTGCCGCTGGGAGATTCGCGCCTTCAGCGAGAAGCCCTTCGAGAGCATGGACGTTCAGACCCTCATTCGACACTGCGTCCGAGAACTGAGCCCGGGTGCGCCCCCGATGCGTCGCCTGGACCCGCGGGTGACCGACGTGTTGCACGCGATCCGCAAATCCGACGATCTCCGCATCTCCCTGGCGAACGCCGCGAAGATGGCGTTTCTTTCGCCCAGCCGTTTCGCGCACCTGTTCAAACAACAGATGGGCCTGCCCTTCAGCCGTTACATGCTGTGGCGAAAACTGACGCGCGCGATGGTCGCGATCGCCGCCGAGCGCACGATCGCCGCCGCGGCGCATGCTGCTGACTTCGCCGACGCCGCCCATCTGACCCGGACCTTCTATCAGATGGTGGGCATGGCTCCATCGGCGTTGATGTCCGGCGAGTTCGCCCAGATCGACTCTCCGTTCGACCTCTCCGGCGAGCGCCCGCCCGTTCCCACTCCGCCTCGGTGAACGAATAGCCGATTCGTCCAAGGGCAAGAGTCGAGCCGTCCAATCCTAACGGAAGGCTTAATTGCGAAACTCCCTTCGTTGGCATTGACGCCAATTCAATCAAGGGAGTGCTCACCATGTCCAACGTTCTCGTCGTTACCGGAAGTCTCTGCATGATCGTCACCCTCGGCTTGTCCTGGTGCCTGGTGGGTGTCCGCACATCCGCGTTCATGAAGTCGTTGTTTGCCAGCTATCCGAACCTGCTGAAGGCCCACCTGGACTACCTGATGATGACCGGCCTGCTGATGGTGTTCTTCCTGCTCTTCACCCACTTTCAGGCGTCGCCCTCGCCCCTGATCGTGTGGGCGATGAGCATCGGATCGTTCATGAACCCGGTGGGTTTCATCCTCCTCTCGCTGAAACCCAACCTCAGCCAGCACCCGGCGAGCCCCTTCGGCCTCCTCATGAGCGGCAGCTTCACGCTCACAACTATCGGCTACGCTGGCGCCGCTTTCTCCGTCGGGCGCATAGCGCTCCTGGCCCTGTAATCGCCCCCCGCCCGAAAGAGTTAAAACAATGAACGCAATGACAGACACGACGAAGCAGCCGCGTGTGGCGATGCAGGCGATCGTCCAGCATGGGTACGGGGGCCTCGAGGTCCTCGTGCTCGGCGAGCACCCGGCGCCGGTCGCGGGTGCAGGCGAGGTGCTGCTCCGCGTCCACGCCGCCGGCCTCGACCGCGGAACGTGGCACATGAT
>CAZFQH010000709.1:0-2026 GCA_964520805.1 uncultured Acidobacteriota bacterium
CACTACAGGCTGCTGGGGCCGCCCCTGCCGTTTTTAATGCAGCATCAGGCCGGCCAGTTCCTTCACCAGCTTCGCCGCGACCACGGCCGTCATCCCGTCCAGATCCGAGGCCGGACGGAGTTCGACCACATCGGCTCCCACCACCGGACCCTTGACGCGATGGAGAACGGAGATGATGTCGCGGACGGACAACCCGCCTGGTTCGCGATGAGCGACACCGGGAGCAAACGCCGGGTCCAAAGCATCGAGGTCGATGGTGATGTAGAGCGGGCCGGGCGGGATCGGAACGGATGCGGCCGAAAAAGCCGCCATCTCGACGATGTGTACACCGAAGCGCTTCGCCTGACCCGCTTGATGCGCGTTCAGTGTCCGAATCCCCACCTGCACCAGTCGGTTGGCAAGGCCCTCCCCCATGATCCGGGCGAACGGGCAGGCGTGCGAGAAGGGATTCCCTTCATAAGTGTCGTAGAGATCCGGATGAGCATCGAAGTGAAGAATGTTCACCGGGCCGTGTGCTGACGCGACGGCGCACAGGATCGGATAGGTCACCGAATGGTCGCCGCCCAGGAGCAGGGGTTTGTAACCGCGATCGATTCGTTCGCGCACCCCGAGTTCGATGCGACCACGGTCCGCCGCGTTCTCCCGAAGCTTGAGGTTCCCCAAATCGACCAGAACTCCGGACCTGGACAGATCCACGCCGAGTTCGCTCGTCAGGTTGCTGGCCCCGCTGTACAGGGCCTTCCTGATGGCGCTTGGTCCGCGTGCGGCCCCACGCACATGCGACGAGTTCACGTCGGTAGGCAGGCCCAGAATGGCCACGGCCGGCGAGCTCGCGGCCCAAGAACCGGAAAGTTCGGGAGAAGGAATCGCTAACCTTCGGGCGGCCACGAGGAGCGGTTTACCTTCGGCGCATTGTGAAACGCACCAGGACTCCCTCGACGAAGGTGGCCTCGACCTCTTCAGAGCCGTCGTCGAACGTAGAGATGCGGCAGTCGAGGTCGGTGGTGTCGTTCAAGGAGCAACTGCGATCGCGGCGGGCCCGGCCGAAGGCATCCTCGATGTCGGCACGCAGCGCCCCCTTGACCCAGTCGCGCGCACCCCGACCCTCGCGGCTCTTGCTCACGGTCCTTGACGAGGACGACGCCGACTCCGGGGCAGACGAGTTTGAAGCACGGGTCGATCGTCCGGAGAAGTCCACGTACGGATCGAGATAGCCCTCGAGCCCTTCGGGAGTCAGGGCCTCCTTGGGGACGCTCTTCTTGAACCGCAGATTGAACCGGGAGCCGCTTCCGAGGGCGCGCGCGATATCGCGTTCGCGGGCATCGCGGTTGAGCTCCTCGACCTCGCGGCGTTCCCGCTCGTCCCGCCGCTCTCGATCGCGGCGGAGGTCGTCGAGCTCCTGCTCGAGGCGCCGTTTGCGGTCGCGATCGGTTTCGGCCCGGATCTCCTTCTCGAGATCGGTTTCGCGCACCGTCTTCGACGAAGATCTCACGCTCTTGCTGGTCGAGTCACTGAACCAGTTGAAGCCGCCGCCGCCCAGATGAAACTCGATCATGTCCCCCTTGACCTTGATGTAGGTCACGGGGATGACATCGCCCGCCATGAGTGCGGCATCATGTTCGCGAATCCGGTCGCCGTTTTCCTTGAGGTCGAAGGGAGCGTCCCGGTCGAACCGCAGATCCACACCCCGGTGGCTCGCGGGTATCGCGACGCGAAGCGCCACTTGCCTGCCCACAAAGGCGTTCTTGAGCGCCTCCTCGTTCTGGGCCGCGGCCGAGAGGGGGGCGAGGCACAAGAAAGCGACCGTCGCTGGAGAGCGGAACATAGAGGAATCCTTTCGGGAAAATTGCCTGCGGCCTTGCCAGCCTTCAGTCGCCGATGGTGGCACCGAGATTCAAAGCCGAAGCCGGAGTGTCCTCGGAAACGATTTTCGCCTGGCCGTCCTGGGCGGTCACATTCTCGTAGACACCAGTGTCGCGACGGACGAGTTTGCTGAAGCCCAGGTTTTTGAGGGCGACATCGCCCT
>CAZFQH010000710.1:0-2016 GCA_964520805.1 uncultured Acidobacteriota bacterium
CACTGGATGCCCCCACCGCCTTGAGCTTCTTCAAATGGAAACGGGCGTCCTCGAGCGAATTGATCTCGGCGCGGAAGTCGCCGGCGGCGCCATAGAGGATCGTACCGGTGGAGAAAATGCGCGGTGCGGTGATGAGTCCCACCTTCGCCATCTCGGACGCCGCGAAGACCGTGGAGGTGTCGTTCGACGGATCGTGAACGGTGGTGACGCCGAAACCGAGGCTCGCATACATCACCCAGTTGCGCTGGGGCACGATCTCTTCAGTGCCGAAACCGCCGTGCCAGTGAACATCGACGATGCCGGGCATGACCGTCTTGCCCTGGACGTCCACCACCTTCGCGTCCGTCGGAACCGTCGTGGAGCCGCGCGGACCGACGGCGACGATCCGGTTGCCCTCGACGACCACCACGCCGTCCGCGATCACCGTGTCTCCTTTCATGGTGACGATTCGACCGCCTACCAGTGCGATCTTGCCCTTGGGAAGATCGCCCGCGGTTTCGAAACCGATGTTTCGACCCGTCGCGGGCGGATCCGGAAGGGTCTCCGCGTTCGCGAGAAACTTGAAGGAGTCCTTTAGCGAACGCTCGAAGAGTTCCGGCCCGAGCGACCAATGGAGCCTCGAAGAGTCCCCCGACCAATGCAGGTACTCACCCGCCTCCTTGCTGACCTGCGCCACCGGGAACGCTGAGGTCTTGGGTCCGATGTCGATTCTCTGGCCGGACATCGCGAACGCCCCGACGAAGGCCTTGAAGCCCTCTCGGAACGCGAACCACTGGCCGTCGGGCGAAACGCGGAATTCCGTCACATCCTTCGATGCGAAGTGGGACCGCTCGTCGCGGCCATCAAGACCGATGCTCGCGAGGCTTCGCGTGTCGCCCTCGGACTTCTGAACAAACACCCGATCTCCCATAGCCCCAAAGTGCGGCCGAGCTCCGCGACGCACCACCAGAATCGAGGCTCCGCCGGAAGCCGCCACCTTGTAGAGGCCGGGGTTTGCGGAGTAAAGCTCGGAGCGCAGGAAGCCTCCCCCGCTCTTGCGGTACACGATGGTGCCGCCATCCGGCGAGAACACGGGCTCCACATAGTGCCCGGGATCGCTCACCACGGCCCGGCCCTCGCCTCCTGACGCCGGCGCCACGCGGATCGTCGCCAGCTTGTCGTCATCCCACGTCGTGTAGACCACGTTCTTTCCGTCGCGGGAAAAAGAGGGGTACTGCTCCCAGTGATCGGACTGAGTGGTAAGGCGCCGCGCCGTCCCATTGGGCAAGTCCCGGATCCACAGCCGCCCCAGCGCCTGGAAAAGGACTTTGTCGCCGCTGGGAGAAACCTCGACGAAGCGGAGGTTCTTTACGGACACTGAAGGCGGAGCCACTTCAATCGGAAAACGCACCGCTTCGGTGACTTCGCGGCTGTCCTTGACGCGGAAGGGGATGTCCGTGACCACGGTCGACTTCACGTCGATCTTGCGTAGTTTGCCGCCGGCCCAGATCACAATGGCGGAGTCATCAGGCATCCACGAGAAGGTTGGATAAAGACCGTGAATCGCCCAGGCCTCCTGCATGTCGCGTTCGAGGCCGTCATGAATGGACCGCTCACGCCCGCTATCGAGATCGCGCAGCATCAGGACCTGCTTGTCGCGGATGCGCCTTGCGAAAGCGAGGGTTTTGCCGTCACGAGAAAGGACCGGACGCACCGCGCCGCCGGGGCCGCCTGTCACTCCCTCACCTTCGCCGGTCTCGATGCTCACCGCGCGGATGGCATAGATGCCTGCGTAGACGTCCTTGTTGTATTCGAAGAACGCCCCGGGGGTGCCATCCATCGAGTAAAAGATCTTCTTGCCGTCCTTCGAGAACACCGGCTCGCCAACGTCCTTCTGGTCGTTCGCCTTCTTGGTTACTTGCAGGCCGTCGCCGCCCGAGACGTGATAGAGCCAGATCTCACCGGCGCCGAGCGAACGGCCGGCCGTGAAGTGCTTGCGCGCTGCGATGTACTGGCCGTAGGGCGACCAGGCCGGCG
>CAZFQH010000711.1:0-2004 GCA_964520805.1 uncultured Acidobacteriota bacterium
CACCGATGTGGGTCAGCCGGGGGACGTGACGGCGGTGGGGAGTACGAGGCCGATCACGGTGGGCGCTGCCGGAGGAGCGACGGCGTATTTCAGGGTGTCGAAGCGTCAAGGCGACAACTACAGGGTAGCGGCGTCGATGGACCAAGCTGAGATCGCGTCATTCGTTCCGCGCAATGCGTCGTTGGTCGGTGAGGTCCTAACGGCAACAGGCACGCCGGTGACAAAGAACATCACGGAGATGCTCACGGTTTGGAGGACGTTGCATCTGGAAATGGACTACATCGATTCGAGTGAGGTTGCCCAAACCGCAGCGGAAGCGGCATCGGACGCCTCGGAAGTCTTAGATGTTACCGGGAACAACACAAACATCATGCGCCGACGCCTGGAGGATAGTCGTGACCCTTTCGTTGTAAAGGGTCCGAAGGGAGGGCAAGCGCCCCGTGACCACAGCAGGAATCACGGCTGGGTGGGCGGAGACCTATGGCCGCGATACTCGCCATTGTCTCCAGGCATCGCAGTGAACAAGCCGCACAAGAATCTTCCCCGTCTGATCGAGGCGTTTGCCCGTCTGCGCGCGACCCCCGGTCACGAAGACGTGCATCTCATGATCATCGGCGACGAGATCGGCAAGACGCCCGAGTTGCGGCGGCGGGTCGAGTCCTTCCGGCTGCGGCCTTTCGTCCGCTTCTTCGGTTTCGTTCCCGAGACGACTCTCGCCGCGCTCTATCGGCTGGCGACAGTGTTCGTCTTTCCCTCTCAGTATGAAGGCTTCGGCCTGCCCCCGCTCGAGGCCATGGCCTGCGGCACTCCCGTCGTCACGTCCAACGTTTCCTCGCTGCCTGAGGTCGTGGGCGACGCGGCCGTGCTCGTGGACCCTCACGACGGAGAAGCCATCGCCGCAGGCCTCTCCCGGATCCTCGACGACCCGGCGTTCGCGAACGAGCTTCGCGAGAAGGGGAGAATCCAGGCGAAGAAATTCAACTGGGAGGACTCCGCTCGAAAGACGCTCGCCGGATATCAGGAAGCGCTTGGGCAATGAGCCGGGTCCACCGCGTTCGATGACGGCTACCGCGCGCACCGCGCTCGTCCACGACTGGCTGACGGGTTTTCGGGGCGGCGAGCAGGTCCTCCTCTCTCTCGCCCGACTCTTCCCGGAAGCGCTCGCCGCGGCGAGTCCATGGCGCTCGCGCATCAAGCCGCTGCTGTTTCCCTTTCCGGTATTGGCGTTCTGCTAGCTTTGCTCCGCTCTCATACCAAAACACGCCAGTCCCTTCGGCCTCGTCGGCCCGAAAGAAACATTCGGAGACTTTCGCTCCGCTCTCCGACCAGTAGATGGCTGGACCCTCTGTCTTTCCGTCTTTCAACGTACCTTCGAGCTTCTTCGACCCGTTCGGATGACGCTCCAGCACCGACAAAATCGGTCGTCGACCTATGAAAAGAAGTTTGCGCCAATTCATATATGTCTAACTGTAACAGTTCAGGTGGTTCGCGGGGCCGAGATGAAGAACCGAGTAGACAAAGACTGAAACAGTTGAGATCCTGAATGTTTCTGAACGATGACTCCCCCACATCGAGCTTCGGGACCTGCACGGCGTCCGCCGCCGGATCGAGAGGCATTGAGCCGGGAAATCGAGCGGCTTCGCCGCCAAGTGGAGCAACTGCGGCAGCAACTCAGCGAGCAAGCTGGGCAACTCTCCAGGGAAAAGCAGCGGTCTGCGGACGCCGAAAGGCAGATCGCGGATCTGCAGCGGCAACTGGGTCTGAAGCAACAGAACTCCACCACTTCCTCCAAGCCGCCATCCTCCGATGGACTAGCGGGAAAGCAACGGGAACGATGCCGGAGAAAGAAGAGCAAGCGTAAGGTAGGCGGGCAACCCGGCCACCAGGGAGCGCACCGGCCGCTAGCGCCGCCAGAGAGAGTCGATGAGATTCGGCCTGTGTTGCCATGCTGGGGGCGCCACCCGCGATGAACGCGCGGATGATCATCACTTCGGGAACCGTGTC
>CAZFQH010000712.1:0-2004 GCA_964520805.1 uncultured Acidobacteriota bacterium
GTTCTGGTTCGCCTTGATACATGAACTGATCCACGTTCGAAACGGGGATGGCAAAGAGAACCCGCATGCAGATGTTGCGCTCGTTGGCGAGGATTCAGAATTCCCCGAAGGCGAGCGGACAGTGAACGCGGCAGCCGCCGACTTCCTTGTGCCACAGGCCGAGTTGAGTAACTTCATCGCCAGGATCGACCCCCTCTATTCGAGAGAGCGAGTGAAGGGCTTCGCGGCGCGCCTCAAGATTCACCCTGGCCTGGTGGTTGGCCAGCTTCAGCACAAGAAGCGGATCTCGCCCGCTCACATGCGGGACTTTTTGGAGAAGGTACGGGCCACCCTCATCGCAACGGCGGTGACCGACGGCTGGGGCTACCTTCCAACTCTAGGGGATGGACGATGACCTACACAGAACAGCTTCAGCGGATCGCGAACGATTATTTCGCGACGCATGGCGGCGAGTCGACGGCGAAAGACATAGCCCGTTGGGCGATTGACACCCGACGTTGGGAGGCGCCGTCTGACTCGATTGTTCAGAAGTGCGCGGAGGACATCGCGCGAGCGATGCGCGAGGAGTACCTACTAGATCCGCAGGGGCGCCAGGTTCGGGCGAAGCACGCCGTGCGCCTTCGGCGCGCAACGGTTCCCAAATGGTGATCTGGTCAGACATTCGATCTGCCCTTCTGGAACATATGCCGATCCCGGCTTGGCCCCTTCAGATCGTCTTCGACTTCACCCTTGACCTTGAGGAGAATGAGGCAGCGGCCTGAGGCTCAGGACCCAGGCCGCCATCCGGCGTCAGAGTTGAGGCCCGGAAAAGGTGCGTTCCGCAACAAGGGGATAGACGGCACCGTTGCATCGAATTCCCTCCATCGAACTTCGAACGGTTCCTTCGAAAGCACAGTCAGATCGTCCGTCTGACCTGTCGGACCGCCCCTATCGAGCCCCGTCTGGACTGCAACCCCGCCAACTTCCGTGAGCACATACCGGTCGGCAAGGTCTCGGGAAGTTCTAACGACCGGCGGTGGCGGGGGTGTCCAGGTCGAAGATTCCTCTTCCGCCAGCCGGTCCACGGCGACGATGTGAGGGTGCCCGGCACCAGACGAGCGGACCAGGATTCCGCCAAACGGAAACTGCCCGTGTTCCCGAACCACGGCAGCGAGCCAGCCTTCCCCTCCCTGAGCCCCAGGTCGGGCACCAGATTGGCCACCCCAGCACTCACCTAGGATTTGAAGAGGATGACCGGACTTTCTGGGTCTGCCTCGTTCAGGCTCTCAAGAAGGGGCACGCCCGAGATGTAATCACCCGCAGAGAGAAGCCGGACTCCGTACCTCAAGTGATCGGCGCCTTCACTGGGGACCCATCTGACTTGGATCTCGCGCTTGGTGACCCGGACGACGGCGCTCCCTGCGGCATCCTCGGGAAATCCGGCGTTCCCGAGGCTCGCCGCGAGGTTCCGCTCCGCGTACGCGTTGCCTGGCTCTATCTCCAAAGCAGTACGGAACGACGCAATCGCCTCCTTGCTCATCCCACTTCGACCTTGGGCCACGCCGACCGCCACCCAGGCCGCGGCATCTTGCGGATCGAGTCCGACTGCGCGCTCAAGGTCCTGCCGGGCCTCATCAAGCCTCCCCAGATCGCGAGCTGCTTGTGGTGATTGGGATCGCTCGGGGTGAGGTCTGCGATCGCGAGTAGCGCCTTCCCGCGTTCGAGGTGACCACCGGACATGTAGGGAATCGAAAGCAGCTTCTGCTCCAAGCGTCGATCCGAGTGCAGAGCCATGGCGGCGCTCATCGCCACGCTGGCCTCAAACACGCGAGCCGGCACGCGTGCCCGAACCTGTGGGGCCATCGCTCGAATCGCCTCCCCTTGCTCAACCGCGATGGCGTCGGCCTGCACGGCGGCGAGATCGGGATGCTCCGTCCAGAGCCATTCGGCGACGCGCAGCCCGATCGGCTGTGACCGCAGTTGCATCAAGAGTCCTGCATGAAGAGATGCAAGGGCCTGCGTCCG
>CAZFQH010000713.1:0-2001 GCA_964520805.1 uncultured Acidobacteriota bacterium
CCACGCCCATCATCGAGAACACGAAGAGCGACTGATACGCGTAGTAGCGGCCGAGCGCCGCGGGAGGCTCGGTGTGGAGGTACTCGAGCGAGTAGATCTGCACCAGGGTCGCCACCAGGGTGACGAGGATCAACATCAGCGTCGACTGGGGGTCGATCAGGACGCCCACGGTGGCGAACGCGCCGTGCTCGGAGGGCAGCCAGTCCCAGATAGCACGGATGGGCTCGGGGACGCTACCCGCGAGTTGCCACGCCCGGATGGCCGAGACGAGCGACGTGAGCACGGCGAGGATCGACACCATGGCCGCCGGCCGTCCCGCGCGGCGCAGAGGGAAAACCACCGCGATGAGCAGGAACGCGGCCATGGGCGCAAGGACCGCGAGGAGGACCAAGGCGATGGGATCGTTCATCATCCTCTGCCTTACCCCTTGAGCCAGTCGACGTGGTCGGCGATCGCGGTCTTGCGCGAGCGGAAGATCAGGATGACGAGGGCGAGTCCAAGCGCCACTTCGGCCACCGTGATGCAGATCGCGAAGAGCGTGAAGACCATGCCCACTTCGGTGTCGTGGAACCGGCTGAAGGCCACGAGGTTGATGTTCACCGCGTTCAGCATCAGTTCGACACCGAGCAGGATGCCCACGGTGTTCCGACGTGTGATTACGCCGAACAGGCCGATCGAGAAGAGGATCGCAGCGAGGGTCAGATAAGCGGATAGGGGCATCGCCTAATCCTCGGGCCTCGCGAAATAGCTGGCCGCGATGAGGCCGGCCAGCAGCAGGATGGCCAGAAGCTCGAAGGGCAGCAGGTATTTGGTGAGGAGGAGCAGGCCGATGGAGCGGGTGGCCTCGGCGGTGGCCTCGGGGCGAAGAATGGCCACGTCGGCGCGGGAGATGACGCTTGCCACCATGGCGACGATGCCCGCGGCGACGATGCCGCCGCCGGCCAGGCGCTTGCTGGTGTGGGAGATCGTCTCGCCCACGAGCTTCTCGGTGACTACGATCGCGAAAACCACCACGGGGATGACGCCGCCCGCATAGAGGAGGACCTGAACCGCGGCCAGGAACTCGGCATCGAGGAGAAGGAAGATGCCCGCCGTGCTGACGAGGCTGAGAGCGAGCCAGAGCACCGAATGGAAAAGATTCTTCGTCAACACCACGCCCAGGGCGGAACCGATCAGCGTGGCAGCCAGGATCCAGAAGCCGAGGACTTCGGGGTTCATGCCTTAGCCTCCTCAGGCTTGGGGGGATCAGGCTTGGGGGCCTCGGTGGGAGCGGCCGTTGGTTCGGTGACCGGGGCAGGTGCGGCGGCAGCCGGAGCCGACTCGGCGGTGGGCTTCTTAGGGGGTGCGGGCGGGGCCTGCGCGTCGCGCAGACGGTTTCCCGTCCCCCACGACGGCTGATGCTGGAGGCCGATAGCGTGCAGCCGATCCTTGTCCATCAGCAACTCGCGACGATCGGTGGTGGCCATGTCGAACGACTTCGTCATGACGATGGCGTCGGTCGGACATACCTGCACGCAGAGTTCGCAGAACTCGCAGGCGTACAACTCGAGGCTGAAGCTCTTGGCGTAGTTGCGGCCGGTGGACTTCAACATCTCGACTTTGATCACCGCGGGCGGGCAGATGAACTCGCACAGGCGGCAGCCGATGCAGTTCTCCTCTCCGGTCTTGGGGTCGTAGGTGAGAGCGAGCAGACCCCGGTATCGATCGGGATAGGCCCGCGGCTTCTCCGGGTAGTGGACGGTGACCGGCTTGCGGAAGAGATTAAGCCCCGTGATGCGCATGGCCCGGAACACGGCACCCGCGAGGGCCGCCGCTTCCGCGAAGAAACCGCGGGAGACGGGGTTACCCATGGCTCCCCCTCATCACAACCACCACCGCGGTCACGAGCACCAGTCCAAGGGTGAGGGGAAGCAGCAGCTTCCACGAGACGGCGAGGATCTGGTCGACCTTGATGCGGACGAAGCTCCATCGCACCCAGGTGAAGAGCAGGAACACCAGCAT
>CAZFQH010000714.1:0-328 GCA_964520805.1 uncultured Acidobacteriota bacterium
GTACAGCTCTCAGACCATGGCGCTTTGGGCCCGCCTCCTGCTGCAGCGCGAAGGACAGTCGCGCTCGTTTCCGCTGTCGATGGAGAGTCAGACCCTCGGCCGCAGCCCCAAGAACAACATCGTGATTTCAGACTCGGTGGTGTCCACGTTCCACGCCCGCATCGACCTCACGCGAGACGGCTTCAAGATCTTCGACCTCACCAGTACCAATGGCACCTACGTCAATGGCAAGAAGATCCAGAGCGCGGTTCTGAAGCCGCGCGACGAAATTCAGGTTGGCGCAGTGAAGCTCGTCTACCTCGAGGAATGAAGTCGGGGGGGGGGGGGA
>CAZFQH010000714.1:338-1996 GCA_964520805.1 uncultured Acidobacteriota bacterium
GGGGAAGACCATGCCCCCTGATCTCCACGATCGGTAGCCCCAGCTTTCCCCAATCCCGTTTGGAACCCCAATGAATCGACATACCGTCTGGACCCTCATTTTTGGAGTCGTGCTCGGATCGCTGCTGACGACGGCGGCATTCATCGGCATCATTCGGCGCGATTCCGCGTCTTCCGGCGGTACCCAGAAGACGGTTCTCAAACTCGCCCACGTTCTCGACGTGTCGCACCCTGTGCATGCGGGCATGGAATTCATGGCGAAGCGGGTCGCAGAGTTGTCAAGCGGCATGGTCGAGGTGCAGTTGTTTCCAAATGGCCAACTGGGTTCCGAGCCCGAGACCATCGAGCAGGCGCAGCGCGGCGCGCTCGCGCTGGTGAAGACCTCGGCCGCGGCGATGGAGGGATTCGTCCCGGAGATGGCGGTCTTTGGGCTCTTCTATCTCTTCAAGGACCACGACCAATACTGGCGCGTGCTCGATGGCCCGATAGGCAAGGAGCTTCTCGACGCCGGTGACCGCACGGGAATCCACGGCTTGTGCTACTACGATTCCGGAAGCCGTAGCTTCTACACGATCAAGAAGCCCGTCCTCACTCCTGAAGACCTTAAGGGGATGAAGATAAGGGTCATGCCGAGCCGGATGTCGATGGACATGATTTCGGGCCTCGGCGGGGCCCCGACGCCGATACCGTTCGGGGAGCTCTACACCGCGCTGCAGCAGGGAATGGTGGACGGTGCCGAGAACAATCCGCCGACCCTTCTCGCGACGCGGCACTACGAGGTGGCGAAGCATTTCTCGATCGATGAACACGCGCGAATTCCCGATCTGCTGGTCATCAGTCAGGCCATCTGGTCGAAGCTGACTCCGCAGCAAAAGGCCTGGGTTGAACAGGCCGCTCAGGAATCCTCGGTCTTTCAACGAAAACTTTGGGCCGAGAAGACCGCGGAGGCCTATACCGAGCTTGAGAAGGCCGGGGTGACCATCTACCGCCCCGACCAATCGTTGTTCTCGGAGGCCGCGCGGCCGCTCACCGACCAGTTCAAGGGAACGCCAGTGGGGGACGTAGCCCGCCGGATCCGGGAAGTGAAATGAACGCGCTGAATCGCAATGGTGCGATGGGTGCGCTCGTGCGCTTGCTGGAGTGGGTGGTCATATTTCTCTTTGCCGTGCTCACCGTCAATGTCTTGTGGGGCGTCTTTTCCCGTTACGTCATCGGCCACCAGAGCCAGTGGACAGAGGAAGTCGCGATCTACCTGCTCCTGTGGGTGTCGCTGCTTGGCGCCGCCCTCACGTATCGCGACCGGGGTCACCTGGGGGTTGATTACTTCGTGGGCCAGCTGCCCGAGGGGCTCCAGCGATTGATGACGTTCGTTGCCGAGATTGCCGTCCTTCTCTTTGCCGTGTTCGCCCTCGTTTACGGGGGCATGATGCTCGTGCTGCGGAACCTCGAGGCGAACCAGGTGACACCCGCGCTCGGCCTGAAGGTCGGATACCTCTACAGCGCGGCCCCGATTTGTGGGGTGTTCATCGCCCTCTTTGCTCTCGAGCACCTGCTCGGGTTGTGGCGGGCCCCGCCGGCGGCCGGTGCGGGCGAAGGAGGTGGGCGATGAGCGCCGAGGTCCTCATTCTCCTCATCGTCTTCGCGGGCCTGCTCTTCATC
>CAZFQH010000715.1:0-1996 GCA_964520805.1 uncultured Acidobacteriota bacterium
CATACACCGCCCCCATCTCGGCGGACGGGTCGACGACCAGCACGCCCTCCGCGATCTGAGGCTCCGCAAAGCGCGCCACTGCGGCAAGAATGTCCTGCTTCCCGAGCCCGGTGGAAAGCGCCTCTTCGACCGCGGCCCGCAACTTGTGGGCTACCGTGGGCTGGAGTGCGGTTCGGCGAGGACGCGGTTCGACGAAGACACCGGACCCCGCGCGGACCACCACGTGCCCGGAAGCGGTGAGATCACGGTAGGCCGCGGAGATCGTGTTCGCGTGCACCTTCAGCTTGCGCGCCCAGGTCCTGATCGGGGGCAGGCGCGAACCTCGAGGGAGTTCACCTGACAGCATGGCGAGCTCGATCTGCGCGCGTATTTGATCCTTGACGGGAACACCCGAGTTGCGCCTGATTCTGATCAACATCGCCCATTCCTCTCCGGGAGTACGAGCCCCCCGAAAAGCAAAGTCTACGGGTGAACGATCATGGACAGACCGCGGGCCGGCCCGCTATGGGCCTCAAGCACCCTGGGGTCGTAGCACCACCGGCGAGCCAAGGGCGGCGGAGGGGGCGTCGGCCCGAACGAGGGCGGCGGGGTCGGCGAGGTGATCGGCCACCTCCACGATGCGACGTTCCTCAACCCGACGTCGCTCCTGAAGCTCCGCGAAACGCTCTTCCGCTTCCTTGATTTCGCGACGCAGGCGCTCTACTTCTGTGCGCTTTTCGGTGACGAAGGCGTCGAGTTCCTGCCGCGCCTTGAGCACGGCATCCTCCGCGCGCAGGCGCTCGGCCTGCATTTCCGCCTCTTTGGCCAGAGCAAAGCGCTCGATGGCCTGGTCGCGCAACACGGCATCTCGAAGAACATCCGTGAATTCGACTCCGGCCGCCTCCAGGGCGGCGAGAACCGCGGCCGCGCGCTGTTCGGGACGGATCGCGACCAGTCGGGGATGATTCAACATCGCCTCGACCTTGTCGATACCGTAGGTATGAGCGGGCGCCTCGATACGAGCCTCGCGGTAGACCTCGCCGAAGTCCATGATGTCGGCGGCAAGTTTGGAAGGCCCGGATTCGGGAAGTTTGGCGTCGTAAGCCTGAGGGAGAATCTCCACTAGCCGCTCGCTCGAACCGTCGGCGATTCCGGTAGGTTCGATCAGGCGAACACCGCGTCCCGCCAGTGTGCGGACTTTGCTCATGAGCCGGACTCCGTCTTGGGGGGGTTGCGCGGCCCGGAAGGTTCGGAACTCTCCGTCGCACTCGCCACCTCCGACAAAGAAATCGGCCGCGTGTGTGAACCCATTTCCTCGTGCGGACTGAGAGTGATCACTTCGACATCTATGAAAGGTGCGGGAGAAGAAGCGGGGGTGTCGCCTTCAGGCAGACTCGTCTCGATGGTGACATCGAAACGCTCGATCGCTGCGGAAAGCGCGGACGGGGCGGATCGGGCAGGCGAGAGTTTCTCGGCCGGCGAAGGAAGGGGCTCGACAAAGTAAGCAAGCGACCGGTAGAGCCGGTCCTGTTCCATGCGCTTGCGGATTTCAAGGTCCGACTGCGCGCGGACCGCGGCGGTGCTTCCCTGAGCGAGCCGCTCGATCTGGCTCTGCTTCTGCCGGGTGAACGTCTCGACCGTGTCCTGGAGCGCTTCGACCCGGCTTTCGTTCCGGGACCGCAGGCTCTGCAACTCGAGCGCCTTCTCGGCCTCGAAGGCGGTGAGCGCTTTGCGACGGAGGACGGCATCCTGCGAAACGTCGGAGGCGGGCACACCGGCGGCGTCAAGTGCGGTCAGAAGCGCGCTGCGCCGTACCGAACGATCAAGTCCGACGAGACGACGGCTGGTGATAAGGCGATAGACGCGCTCCACTCCATAACCATGAACGGGGGACTTGATGCCTGCTTTCCGATAGACATCTTCAAAGTCGGAGAGCGGCACCAGGTTCCTCGGTTCCGCGCGTCCGGCGGAGGGCGGGGCGGTCATCTCGACCGCGGGTGTCGCTTCGAAACTGGGG
>CAZFQH010000716.1:0-1991 GCA_964520805.1 uncultured Acidobacteriota bacterium
TCGTGATGACGCAGGCACGACGCGGGTTTCCGTGCGCAATGGCGCCGAGGTCCGAGTATTGTCGGTCGGCGACGAGGTCGCGGGCTGGCGCTGTCTCTCCATCGACCGCGATGAAGGAGCGATCTTCGCAAACGCCACGGGCCGTCGTGTCGTGCTTCGACCGAGCGGACCTGGCGGTTGACATTGACCACGGGCTTGTCCGGCGTGTAGCGTTCCCCAACCGGCGGCGGTTTTTGGGCGATCCGACTTCAGGAGGTAGGACACCCCATACCCCGTCCATGAAGTGAGGCGCCTAGTGGATTCCAAAGAGCGATACGGTCGGTTCGTCCTTCAGTTCGAGGACGCGAGGACCAGTGCGGGATCTCTTTTTCGCGCGGTTCAGTTGGGTCCGGCCGGCTACGAGAGGCACGTTCAGCTCTTCCGCTCGGAAATGCTCTCTGCGGAGGTAGCACAGCGGGTCGCGGACGGACTGAAGTCCGGCCTTCAGGTCCAGCATGCCCAGATCGCGCGTGGTTTCGAGGCGGGCCGGATCGATAAGACGGCGTTCGCCGCTTCCGAGTTGTTTGAAGGTCGTTCCGTGGGAGCCTTGCTCGAGCGATCGAGCGCCGAACGCCATCCCTTCGCGGCCGATCACGCGCTGCTGATCGCGAGCAAGGCGGCGGCGGCGCTTGAGGCCGCGCAGGCGAAGAAACAGATTCACGGTTTCCTGATTCCAGAATTCATCCACGTTTCGCACGATGGGGAAGTGAGCGTTCGCGGCTTCGGCCTTTCGCCCCGGATTCTGCGCGACGCCAATTGTGTGGGCGTGCGTGAAGCCGGGTTCCTTGCCCCGGAGGTGGAGGGCAACGCTCCGCTGGATATTCGGGCGGACGTTTTCAGTCTGGGCGCTCAACTCTTCGAGATGCTCACCGGATTACCCCTGCCCCGAAATCAGAGTCTCGCCGCCGCCCTCGAGGCGGCGCGGGTCCAGTCGCCGGGGAGCGACGGATCGCTCATCCCCGCGGCCCTCGCGAACCTGTTGACCCAGTCGCTCGCCGAGGACCCGGGCCGGCGGTTCAAAGATGCCGCTCAGTTCAAGAAGGCGGTCGACACTCTGCTCTTCTCAGGCGATTACTCGCCGACCACCTTCAATCTCGCCTTTTTCATGCACACCCTGTTCCGGGATGAGGGCGACCAGGATGCCGCTCTGATCAAGGCCGAGCGCAACGCCGACTATCGGTCGCACGTGGCGGCGATGGCCGCAGGTCATGGCACGGTCTTCGTTTCAATGCCCGCGCTCCCGGTACCCGCGACGGGCGTCAGATCTGCGGACACTGTGCGGATCGAGGCTCCTCGCCCCGAGGCGACGCGACCGGATTCCAGCCGACTTGGCCGAGTTCCAACTCCAGGAGGGCCTCCACCGGTTGCACCCGCTCACTCGGCGCCCGTTCCAGCCCCGGCGGACGATCCCGTCTTGCAGACCGTCCTCGCGGAGAAGAAGGGCTTCCCGATCGCGCCCGTGGCAGTGGGTGTCGTGGCGGTAATCGCCATCGCCGCCTACTTCCTGACCCGCAGCGGCCCGGCCCTCACCGCCCCGGCGACGTCGCCGACCATGAATGCCGCGGAAACCGCAGCACTCGCGCGGGTTCGCGAACTTGAAGCCCGTCTGGCCGCGATGGAGACCGAGCGGGCGGCCGCGGAGCAGAAGGCCACCGAAGAAGCCACCAAGCGAGTCGAGGCCCAGGCTCGGGCCCGAGGTCGCGCGGTAGATCCTTTGGAACTCCAGAAGGCTCAAGAAGAGGCGCGCAAAAAGGCCCAGGCCGAGCAGGAAGCCCTGGTTCAGGCCGAGCGTCAGAAGATCGAGGACGCGCGTCGCAAGGCCGAGGAAACCCGCGCCGCCGAGGCGGCCAAGGCGGCCGAAGCCACAAAGGCCGCCGAAGCCGCGGCGCAGCCGTCTGTGGCTCCCTCCCTTCCTCCTGTTGCGTCGAGCCCGGCCGGGCCCCCGCCGGTGG
>CAZFQH010000717.1:0-1989 GCA_964520805.1 uncultured Acidobacteriota bacterium
AGTTCTTTCGGGAGGTGGCGCGGGTCCTCAAGCCGGGGGGCGAGTTGCGGGCGGTTGAGCCCTGGGTTTCGCTCTTCTCCTTTCCTATCTATCGCTTCCTTCATCAGGAAGGGGCCACCCTCGGGCTGGATCCGAAGCGCCCGTTCCAGAAGGGAGGCTCGAAAGAGCCGTTCGAGGGCGATGCCGGCGTCACCCGCGCGATCGCGAACGGAGTGGCCGCGGCCTCCTGGCGCTCGCTCGGCTTTGCAGGCCGGCCGGAGTTCTCGCCCGTAAACGGATTCGCCTATCTGCTGAGCCTCGGATTCAAAAGCGGCTCTCTGCTGCCCCGGTTCCTCACGGGCTTCATGTTCACCCTCGATCGTGTGGTTCCCGCCGGACTGACCGCCATGCGTGTCGATCTGCGCGCGCGCAAGCCGTCCTGAGCAGACCGATCCTCCGGGTCACCCCTTCCGAATCAGGGAGTCCAGGGCGTCCAACAGGCGCGCCACATCTTCATCGTCCACCCAAAGGTGAGGTGCAAAACGAAGGGAGTTTTCGCGCTGGCTGATGTAGATGTTCCGGCTCTTGAGTTCGGCCACCAGATTGCCCTGGAACGATGGGGGCAGCATCGCGCCGAACATGTGAGGGCAGCGCTGCGACACCTGAGGCAGAGTGAAGCCCAGTCCATCGAGATGTCCAGCGATTCGCTCGTTGATGCTGGCGAGCGATGAGGCGATGTTCTCGATGCCCCAGGCCTCGACCTGTTCCAGCGCGGCCAGGGTGCCGGGCAGGAGAGTCAGGACACCGGTTTCGCCGACGTCGAAGCGCCGCGCTCCGGCACGATAGTTGTCGGAGTAGCGGGCGAGCGACGTGAAATCTTCGGCGTTGTCCCGGCTCAGCCAGCTTTCTTCGAGCGGCCGGGCGTGGCGCCAGGCCTCCGAGACGTACATCAGCGCCGAGCCGTATGGCCCGAGCATCCACTTGTAGGCGGCGGCCACGAGGAAGTCCGGCTGAATCCGGGCCAAGTCGAAGGGCATGGCCCCGAGGCTTTGAGTGGCGTCGATGACCAGCAGACTTCCGTTTCCGCGGCAGGCCTCGCCTACCGGGCCCAGGTCAATTCTCGCGCCGTTCGTCCCGTGACAGGTGGATACCGCGACGACCTTGACGTGCGCGGCGAGGCGGGACGCGATCGCCTCGGTCCAGTTCCCGTCCGAGGGCCGCGGTACGGTGATGAGGGAGGCGCCAGTTTCCTGGGCGACCCGACGCCAGGGAAGCACGTTGCTCGGGAATTCTTCATCGATCAGCAGAATGCAATCGCCGGGCTTGAGTCGCGGTTCGATCGCGCGCGCCGCCGTACTGAGGCCGTAACTCGCTGCGGGGATGATGGCGTAGCCGTCCGCATCGCCGCCGTACAGACGGGCCGCGATGGTCCGGACCCGCTCGGCATCGTCGAAGAACCCCGCGGCCACTCGGGTCCAGGGATGGCTCTTGGCCCGGACCCCTTCGAGGAGACGGTCGCGGGACGCGTTCAGTTGCGGCGAGTAGTACGCGCAGTTGAAGTAGGCGATGTCGCGGGGGATGTCGAAGAGGTGGCGCTGCGATGGAAGAGTGGTCATGGGCGAGCGTTGATGATGATACGCAGGCTCGGCACGATGCCGATTTATTGGAGGGGAAGTAGTAGGCGAGGTCGGCAGTGGGGGAGGCGAGGTCGTAGAGCTTCCCGTCACTGGAGCGTTGCAAGGCGTGCGGCCGGACTGCCGCCTTCGGGCGGAGCTGCCGAATTGAGCCCGAGGGCCCACCCCAACGCGGGGAGCTTCCGAACCACAGCGCCGCTGCTCGTGTCCACCAGGAGCAGGTCCGCCACGAACTCCGGATTGACAGGTATATCGATCATGCGAATCCCCAGCAGGCCAGGGATGGACGAAATCGGGTGGCCGGACGCAGAGCTTCACATCGGCGACGCCGTGGTTCGGATCGACTCCCGTCGCGGGCGCTGTCCGATGACCACCG
>CAZFQH010000718.1:0-1979 GCA_964520805.1 uncultured Acidobacteriota bacterium
TGAGAAGGTAGAGGCGCGAATCGCCAACATGGGCAATATGCGCGGTGGAGTCTTCGAAGAGCACGCCCACGATTGTGGTGGCCATGCCTTCGTAGTCGGACTGGGTGAGGCTCAGGTCCAGTACTTTCTGGTTTCCGAACCGGATCGCGGTCTTGAGCCGGTTGGCGGCCAGCGATAGCGCCGGATCGATGCCCCAGGGCCAGGTGATGTCGGCTTCCTTGGCGGTCAGGGCGACGAACTCGGCGACCGCCTGCACGGCGGTGCTGGAGGCGATTTCGCCCGCGGCGTGGCCGCCCATGCCGTCGGCCACGACGTAGAGCCGGTCCTGCTCGAAGATACCGAAGTAGTCCTCGTTGTTCTTCCGGCGGCGTCCGACGTCGGTCAGGCCAAACGAATTGAGTTTCAAAGTATTCCGCCTTCCGAGGCGCAAGGCGGGAGATTGACCTGCGGGCGAGTCATGGGATTCGAGTAAGTAGACATCAAAGACCGAAGGTTAAGCAAACCCCTTGCGCCTCAGCGCTTGCGCAATCGGTCGAAGAGGCCGCGCGGAGTTTCCGAGGTCGTGCGCGACGGAGGTTCGCCGTCTCCTGGTCCGGTCGGGATCTCTTTGAGAGCCCGAGCCACATCCGGATGATTCGGATTGAGTGCGATGGCGCTTTCGAGCGTCCGCTTCGAGCGCAGCCGCAGACCCTGGGAATGAAGAAGGATGGCGAGATCCACCAGATAGGAGACGTTCTTCGGTTCCAGCCGTGAGGCGGTCTCCATGTGGTTCAGAGCGTCACGAACCCAGTTGGGGTTTTTGGCGAGGGCCATGCTCAGCATGGCGTGGGCCTTGGAGCTGTTCTCGTCCTGGGTGACCGCCATATTGAGCAGCTGCACGGCGGTGTGGTAGTCCTTCTTCTTGAAGGCCTCGATTCCCTCACCCAGGGCGTCGAAGTGGACGCGTCCCGAGGATGGAATAGCACCGGTGTTTTTCCCCTCGGTGGTGGTTGGAGGCAGGGTTTTCTCCCGCGGTGTCAGTGGAGGCCCCTGCACCACCGGCGGGGAGGATTTGGCCGGTGCGGGGTCTTTGGCACCGGTGACGGCCGGCAGTCTCGCGGAGTACTCGCGCCGCGACCGCTCCTTCGACAGGGTGTCGTAGGCCGCGGTGACGTACTTGAAGGCATCCTCCGCCTTCTTTCGGGCCACGGGGTCTTTGACCTTGTCCGGATGCGTATCGCGAGCGAGGCTTAGATAGGCGTCGCGAATCTCAATGGCAGTGGCGGTGCGGGGCACGCCCAGAATGGCGTAATAGTCGATCATGGCTGGTCCGTTAAGGACATCGCGACCGAGGATACCCGATTGACCCGCCTCTCAGCGCCACTCCTCAACCCCAGCGTCTGTAGGAGCCTGCGCGGCAGGGCTACTCCTTTGTTCCACCTTGGGTGGCGGCCTTGACGAAACGCTGAGCTGACTTACGGATCGCTTCCGGAACGTTGCGGTCAACCGAAAGGGCCTTGATGTCGCGCGGTTGGAGGCGCGACACGAAACCCATGGCGATGGGCAGCGGGGTTCGGGGGTTCTTCACCAGAGAATTGATGACGGTGTACTTCTTCGTCCAGTCTTTGTTGGTGCCGATGCGGCGCAGCACCTCGGCGGAGATATTCTTCATGCTGGCAAAGCCCTCGATCTCGGCTTCGGTGATCTTGGGCGAGCCCAGGACGGCGAGGGCCACGAGGCGGTTTGGATCGCGGATGAGGAAGCTGCGGGTCTGGGCGTCCTCGGTCAGGGCGGCTTTCACCTTCTTGCCGGTGGTGAGAGTGAAAAGACGCGTGAGGTTGCTCACCGCTTTTTCGTCCTTCTTCTCGTTTTCCGTGAGGATGGCCGTGGCCTCCTCCGGCTTCAGTTCCACCGTGTTCTCGTCCAGCGCGGGGGGTGGCGGCGGGGCCTCCTCGACGGGAGGCCCCGCCGCCACCCCCCGCGCTGGACGAGAACACGGT
>CAZFQH010000719.1:0-1974 GCA_964520805.1 uncultured Acidobacteriota bacterium
TAGCAACACCGTGTCGCGGGCGTACCACGACCTGCAAAAGGCCGGCAATGTTGTGCTCCGCCGTGGCGCCGGAGTTTTCGTTCTATCCGATGCGTCTCCCTCGCCCGGCTCGGCATCCGTTTCCACCGCTCGAACGAGTAGTGGTGAGGCGCTCCGCGAAGCCGTTTCAAACGCCATCGCGCAGGGTCTCGCCCCTCAGGAAATACGGCGGGCCGTAGACGCCTGGACGGGCAAGAAAAGGCCCACGTCCGTTCTAATGGTTGACCCTTCGAAGGAGATGAACGAGGTCTACGTCCGCGAGATTGCGGGCTCAGTCGGCGTCGCGGTGCGCTCGTGCACAATCGACGCCTTGCGACTTCGGCGATCCGCGGCGACCGGGCCGCCGCGTGATCGCCGTTCTGCCTCACCATGCCCGACCCGTGAAAGCCCTGTTGCCCCTTGCGACGGTTGTCACGGTCAGTTTCTCGCCGCTCAACAACATCCTGCAGCCGGTGCTCGGCTTGCGGCGCGCCGTTTCGATCGGGGTCGTCTCCGAGAGCGAAATACTCCTTGGCTTCGCCCGCGCGGTCGTAACCGCATACTCGTCCGATGGCGCGACATGCGCTACGGCGAGACTGGGAGACCGCCGGGCTGTGAAGGCGCTCCTGGCCAGCGCCGACCTTGTAATGGCGGACACGTTCGCTCTCCCGGCGGTCCTGAAGCAACGCCGAGAGCACGTCGTCGAGTTCCGCCTTCTCGCCCGAAGCAGCCTCGCGAAACTGGGAGTTCTGTTTCAGGCCAAGGTGACTGATCCGTTCCAAGCTCCTGGCGAGAGTCCCGCGCGTGTTCGAAAGCGCCTGATACTCGGCGAGATCGAATCCGGAAGTCTCGAGTTCCACAAACGATGTCGCCTCAGAGTTGGAGCCACGGCTGACCACGATTGCGTTGTCCTCGCGGCCCGTTCCCCGAAGCGCTGTCGCGAAACCCTGAGACATGGCCATGAGGACGGCGAAGGAAGCGACCACCCTAGGCGCTCCTCAGCATTTCGGTGACCCGGGCTCGGTAGGCTCCCCACGCCGGGACAAAACCCGCAGCAAAACCGAGAGCGGGAGCGACGCTCAAGCCGGCGACCGCCACCACCGGACGCAACTCGAGGTGGGAGATCCCGAGCAACGTCTGTCCGGGCGCACCGTTCAGAGCGGAGATCGCCCACAGCGTGCCGACAATGCCCAGGCCGCCACCGGCTATGCCCAGCAACAGCGCCTCGGCCACGATCAGGCCCATCACCTGGCCGCTACCGAACCCCACGGTTTTGAGGACCGCAATCTCCTTGCGCCGTTCACGCACGGCCATGCTCATGGTGTTCGCCGTGACCAGAAGGATGGTGAAGCACACCGCGAGGCCGATGCCGTTCACCAGCACACTGAGGTCGCCAACCATGGAAACGAAGTTCGCCAGGAACGCTCTCTCCGTTTCCGTGAAGGTCTCGTCGCCGGAGTTCTCGAACAGCGCGTCGATCGCGGCAGAGATCTCGGCAGCGAGAGAGGGGTCGTCGATCTCCACCGTGAAGAGGCCCGAGTCCGACAGTCCGCCGAGCCCCTCGCTCAGGTACTTGAAGTGGAAGAACATCATGTTCGTGTCGGTGCCGGGGTACTTCGCAAGGTCGGTCTCGATGAAGCCGCGCACAACGAACTCGAACGGTCCGCTCTGCTTGCGCAGGCCCGAGGCGAAGCTCTGGAGAAAGAAGTGGTCGCCGATCTTCCAGCCGAACTTCTCCGCGAGATTCTGTCCCACCACGCAGCCGCGCAGATCGTCCATGAAGTCGCGAAACTGCCCTGGCGGCACCATCAGCTCGGGGCTCATGGCGAAGTAAGGCTCGGCGTCGACCGCGGCGTTTTGGAAGACCTTCGTCCAATCGGTTCCCTCGTCGGCGCCCGGGCCCGCCTTCCCCTCCTTGCGGGTCGGCAGCACGCCTCCGAACAGCATCGTCGCGGC
>CAZFQH010000720.1:0-1969 GCA_964520805.1 uncultured Acidobacteriota bacterium
CGCCCCGCGGTGCACCCTGCGTTTTTACGCTGCCTCGTGGCCCAAGGCCAGGCTGTGCGTTACTCGCGGGGTTCTTCACCACGGCGAGGAGCTTCATCCGCCCCTGGCAGGAGGGGCAAACGAGGGGCGCGAAGCCTGCCCTCGGGGCACGTGTCGAATGGCGCCCGAAGTGGCGGCCCGCGTTTGGTTAGCAAACCTGGCCCATTTCTCCTAAGAAACTCCCACCCAACTTCAATGTTTGCAACAGGGAAAAACCATCAAGTTTCTGGTCAACACGATCGGCACGCAGTGCCGTGGACCACTCGATAGCGCCTGGGGGTTCCAGCCGCTTGTGCAGCAACTCGCCCGGTCACACTGGCTCGCTCACATCAAGGGAATCGCAGGAACGATCCGTTCCTGGGCAAGGCGGCCGCCCTCGAACAGTTCCCCTTCGAGTCCTCCCGACGGGCGGTCGATCAGGTGGGCGCGGGGCTTGCAGAAGCTAATGGGGTGGCGCTGCTTTGTTGCACCAGCATCGTTGATTATGCCGACGTCGATCACTTCGTCCCGTTTTCCTTTACCCGCGCAACCTCATGCACAACTCGTCCTGGGTGTCCGTGTGTGATAATAGCCGATAGCAGCATAAGGCTATCGGCCATATAGGATAACGCCCATGCACAGCCTCGTCGATTCGTCGCTCCTCACCTCTGTCGCGTACTCAACGGACGACCAGACGCTCGATCTGGAGTTCCGGTCCGGTATCGCCTACCGCTACTTCGACGTGCCGACAACGGTCGTAGACGGACTACTCGCCGCTGAATCGAAGGGCACCTATTTCAATCGCTACCTGAGAGACCGCTTCCACTATCAGAAGCAGTCCTGAGCGGAGGCTCCATGGAACTCGGACAAGCTCTGCTCGCCGCCTCGATCGCACCCGACACCGGTCTCGACGTTCTGTCTCGCGAGCTCGATCTGGATTGGATCAAGCGCGCCCTGGAAGCCACGGGAACAGCAACCATAAGGCGCCGCAAGCTGCCGGCCGAGCACGTCGTTTGGACCGTCGTCGGCATGGCACTGTTTCGAGATCGCCCCATTCAGGATGTCGTACGCCACCTCAATCTCGTCCTTCCCGATGCTGAAAAGCCCGGAAGCCGTGGACGGGTGAGCGGTGGCGCCATCGTGCAGGCTCGCGACAGGCTAGGGTCCAAACCGTTGGCCACGCTTTTCGAAAACAACGAGGCCGACTTCGGACGCCCCGGCAGCAGTCGCGGCCGAGCCGCTTACCCACAAGTCCGTGTCGTCGCCCTCATGGTGCTCCGCTCGCACTTGCTGGCGGCGGCCAGAGTCGGAAAATCAACCGATTCCGAGCTCAAGCTGGCGGAGACGATTTGGCCCACCCTCCCCGAGAACTCCGTCACCATCGTCGACCGAGGCTTCATTTCTTACAGGGTGTTCCACGACATCCAAAGCGGTGGCAAAGAGCGCCATTGGCTGACCCGCTCAAAGACCAACATCAAGCCGCTCGTCAAAGAACCTCTCGGGCGTGGTGATCAGCTCGTCGAGATACCGATTAACCGGAACCTGGCAAAGGCACATCCACACTTGCCCAAGGCCTTGCCGGCGCTCGGCGAACAGCCTTCGGTAGTAGCGCGTGAGTAGCCAGAAATAGGGAAGCGCGCCCAGAATGTGGAGGGGGCCCCCCGTGGGTAGGCCGAGGGTCAGGCATCCGCGGAGCAGGACGTGGAAGCGTTGGCGGTCTGAAGGCGGGATCCCCAGGAGCTCGCCGATGATGGTGAGCGGAAGGGGCAGGGCGTAGTCCGCGACCAGGTCGAAAGGTCGGCCGGAGGGCGCAGTCGACAGCAGCTCCTCACAAACTCCTTCAACCTGGCCGCTGAGCTGCTCGATCCGTCCCGGAGTGAAGGCCTTGCTGACGAGCTCCGACGAGACGCGAAGGCCACACCTCCGCGCCCTGTCTGGTGCAAGCCGTTGT
>CAZFQH010000721.1:0-1963 GCA_964520805.1 uncultured Acidobacteriota bacterium
GACACGGACCTCGCGACCGCCGACGCGAACCCCTACGTCCTCAAGGTTCGCGAATACGTGGGCGCCCATCTCTCGTGCGAAGCGGTGGTGGTGAGCGCACAGATCGAGAGTGATCTCATCGATCTGGCACCCGATGAGGCCGCGGAGTTTCTCAAGGACCTGGGGGTAAGCGAGAGCGGCATGGGCCCGCTGATCCGCGCCACCTATCACCTTCTGGGCCTGCAGACGTATTTCACCGCAGGCGAGAAGGAAGTGCGCGCCTGGACGATCCACATCGGCGACACCGCACCCAAGGCCGCCGGCGTGATTCATTCCGATTTCGAGAAGGGCTTCATCAAGGCCGAGACGGTGGCCTACAAGGCCCTCGTCGAGTGCGGCTCGGTGGCGGCGGCGCGTGAGAAGGGCCTGTATCGTATGGAAGGCAAAACGTACGTGGTAGCCGACGGCGACGTCATGCTGTTCAAGTTTAGTAATTGAATTAGTTGCCGGGGCCGGAACGTTATCCTTCGCCTCCATGGGCAAGACCGTATTGGCCGACTACGCGCGGCGGGCGCATCTCGAGTTCTACCGCGGCAATCCGTCGCCGTTCTACGCGGTGACCTTCGCACTCGACGCGTCGAAAATCCGGGCTCGAGCGCGTGAGGTCGGCGGCTCCACCTACGCTGCCCTCTGCTGGGGCTTCCACCGTGCCCTGCTGAAGGTCGAGGCCTTCCGAATCCGGCTCGATGGCGAGGAAGTCGTACTTCACGACGGGCTGCGGATTGGCATGACCGTGCCTGGCCCGGGCCGCACGTTCACCTTCGCGACCCACGAGTGGAATGACTCGGGTATCGCCTTTCTAAAAGCGGCGGGCGGTGAGATCACTCGGTCTTCCGCCTCAGTCGACTTGACCCGCGGCAATGAGCCGGATTTCGCGTACTACACCGCGGTCCCCGGGGTCCCTTTCCTTGGCATCACTCACGTGCCACATCGCGACCACACGGCCGGCCAGCCGATGACCGCGTTCGGCAAGTTCCGTGAGGAGGGGGATCGGCTCTTCGTTCCCGTCGGACTTCAGGTCAACCACATGTACGTGGACGGCCTCGACATCAGCGAACTGTACGAAGGAGCCCAGGCCTCTTTCCACGAGGCCTTCTAGCCGCCGACCGCTTACTGGAGCTTCCCGCCGCTGCCTTTTCCGGCTCGCGGTCCCTTGTTGTCGCGGACCGGCATGCGATCGAGGTTCGCTACCTTGAACCCGGTCGCGTACATGAGATGGCTGATGCGCGCCATCTTCTCGAAGTTGATCTTCTCGACGCTGTCGGTGTTGTGGTGATAATCGGGGTGAAGGCCGGTCGTATAGAAGATGACCGGCACGCCCTTCGCCGCGTAGCTGTAGTGATCGCTGCGGTAGTAAACCTGCTCAGTGTCCGCGGGATCGTTCATGATGTAGTCGATCTTCATGGGCGGCTTGAGACCCGCATTCGCGTCCTCTGAAATATTGTGCAGCTCGGTGCTGATGCGGTCAGAGCCGACGAGGTACACCGTGTTCGATTCGTTGGCGTCGTCCTTGTTGTTGCGGCCGACCATGTCCATGTTGAAGTTCGCCGCGATCTTGTCCGTCGCCACCGCCGCGTGATCCGCGAAGAAACGCGAGCCCCACAGACCGCTTTCTTCGCCGGTGTGCCAAACGAAGAGGCTTGAGCGCTTGGCCTTAGGGCCGGTGGCGAAGGCCTTGGCGAGGGATAGCAGGGTCACCGTCCCGGAACCATCGTCGTCAGCGCCATTCCAGATGCGATCCGACGCGGCGCCCGGCTTCACTTGTCCCGCCGCACCCAGCCGCCGCTTCCCCTCTGGATTGGCCTCGGTGACCGGTGCGTCCACCAACTCGCCTTCGGCATACCCGACGTGGTCGTAGTGGGCGCCAAACGCCACGTAAGTGTTCTTCAGCTTCGAATCGCTGCCTTCGACGATACCCACCACT
>CAZFQH010000722.1:0-1960 GCA_964520805.1 uncultured Acidobacteriota bacterium
GTGTCCCCCTGATTCTCGCCCCGCGGGTGGGCGCCTACCCGTTCAGGAAATCGGAAGTGGCGGAGATCGTCCGCCGGTCGGGATCGAGCGTCAGCAAAAGCGGCATCGTGACAACCACGGTGTCACGCATCACGGATGCGCTCATCGAACGCAGTCGGCCTTCCACCGCTGAGCCAGACGCGGTGAAGCCCCCGGAGCCTCAGGAACTCGACCTACTGTCTGGCGACGAGACCCGGCTCCCCCAGTCCGTGGTCACAGGTACTTCGCCACCACCAACCTCGCCTTTCGCGACGGGAACACTGTGTTCCCAAACGCCACCTCCATCGCCACCCTCCTCGACAAACTCACCCACCAGCGCGCAGCCTCCCCTTGGGGGATGCCGACGTCACCATGATCACGGGAGACAGCTACCGCGTCCACGAGAGCCAGAAGGAGGCCGCAGCCCGTCGGAAGAAATCATGAACCCCAACCAGTCCGCCGTCCGGAGGGGCTACGTCACCGCAATCATCAACAACTACCTCCGGCTTCCGGGAACTCCGCTGCGAGCCAGTCGAAACGATCGCCGACTCGCCGCCGAACTCCACGACCGTGGCATGCCACCACGTTGTCTATGCCGCGTTCGTTCTCGCCGGCGTCCGACACAGCGACCGCAGTCGCGGCCAGCAAACCCTCTCTCCCATCCGAACTCTCTCGTACGTTCTCGGAGCCATCGACGAAGTGCTCCAGAGCGACCCGCCCTTCGATCCCGCCTAAGTCGCCTATCTGGCGGAGAAACTCCAACCCTGCGTCGCCGAGAAAGAGGCCTTGCTCCGGTCTCGCTCAGAGCCGATCAAGCCAACGCACGCGACCCGTGGTCAGAAATTCGCGTTTTCTCATGGCCGCTAACACGAGCAGTAGTAGTAGGCGTGCTTCACCTGAATTCTGGAAAGGACCGTCTCTACTTCCTTGCTCCGATAGTCGACGAATTCGGCCTCGTGACCCTTGCCGCAGGGAACGCGCGGACCACGATGACCCCTGTCTTCGTCCAGCAGCCTTTCCAGAATGACGCCGCCCATCTGATGCATCGAGGAGCGAAGAGCCATCTCCATCGCTTCCAAATCCAGACGTGCGCCCGGCCTCCGGACCAAAACGCGGGTGACGATGCGGCCTATCTCCCCGCGGTTTCTTCCTGGATGATCTGTGTGAGGTGTTTTTTTGGCGCGACTTGGTCCCCTCCCTCGTCTGCCTGGGCGGCAGGACGCTTATCGCTGATCTCTTCGCTGATCTCCACGATCCTTTGAACCATTTCTCGGAAACGCAAGTGCGTCTTGACCTCCGCTTGAAGCCGGATCAATTCGGCTCCTGGTCTTAAGTACTTCGCATGACTCCGTCCTTCAACCTTGGTCATAAGCAAGTACTGCGGGCCGTGGCCAGGATGATCGCGGGCGGCACAACAACATCTGGCCTTGCCACACCGGCGGTAGGTTTCGGAGATCGACCCACGCCGAAAATCGCCGAGCTCGGCGAGATCAAGAAACAAGCGGGCTCTCTCTTTTTGAAGCGACTCCAAGTCCTTGCGCACTATCCTCTCCTCTGCATGTATAGGCATATTCAGAATGGCACAACCGACACCGCCTTGCAAGTTCACCAACAACCATGACGCACACCCCCCAAGATCGGCTACAGAACGCTGCGTAGTTGGTTGAGCTTGGTGATTTGGTAGTGGATTGCGACGTCGGCGCCGGGGGGGGTGCTCTCCGGATTGAACCAGACGAACGGGACCGCGGCGCGATTCGCGGCCAGTCCGTCGACCGTGGGGTCGTCGCCCACGTAGATCGCCTCAGCCGCGGACACGCGCAGTCGCTGGAGGGCGATCTCGATGATCCTCGGATCGGGCTTGGTAAAACCCGCGCGTTCTGAGGTGACCACGGTGGCGAAGGCGTCGTACAGACCGCTGGCCCGAAGGCGTCTTCGCTGGACC
>CAZFQH010000723.1:0-1953 GCA_964520805.1 uncultured Acidobacteriota bacterium
AACGCCGCGGAAAGCAGCGCGAGGAGCACGGCGCGGGACCTCATGGCGTCAGGAGGAAACCTTGGTTGAATGGGCGAACCCTGAAGCATGCGAGCTTGCGGCGGGTGGTGCGCCACCCCGGTCGGTCATTTTCTCAGGTAACTCGGATACTCGCCATCAGCCGCGCGCGCGCGGAGCCAGGCATCACGTGATGTTCGCTCAGGACTTGGTCCGCTTGGACATATCCCCCATATATTGCTACGATGCAATATATGGGCGCAGTGTTGATCGCCAAGGCCAAGGAAGTTCGCAGTGACGGCTCGATCATCGAAATCGTCGTCTGAAAGTTGCCCGACCCGCTGCCCGCGAGCATTCATCGCTTCAAGTATCGGCTGTACTACGGGGTTGGGGGGCGGAGCCGGGTTCGCTACGACAACGAACGCGGAAAAGGTGACCACCGCCACCTTGGTGAACATGAAGAAGCGTACGAATTCTCGACACTCGAGAGGCTGTTGGCGGACTTCGAGCGTGACGTATTCGAATGGAGCGGATCATGAAGGCAATCATCGAATTGGGCCGCAAGAATTCCATCTTCGGCACCGTGGCGCAGCAGGTCGCCGAATCGCGTCGTGGGAATGCTCCCGACTATCGCTTGAGCTTCGAGTCGGCGCGCGCGCTGTTCGCCGAATTGACTCCGGCACGCCTCGATCTGCTGGACGCGCTGCGCCGCGCCGGACCGTGCAGCGTTTATGCACTTGCCAAAGCCGCCGGGCGCAACTACTCGAACGTTCACACCGATGTGGCGCGCCTGGAAGAGCTGGGCCTGATGGAACGCTCGGAAGACGATGCTGTTTCGGTGCCGTTCGAATCGGTCGAAATTCGCTTTCCGCTCGCGCAGATGGCCTGACCGCCCCAAGGCGGGCCTCAAGCGACGCGGTAATATCTCGCTGTTCGCCATGTCACGGCGTCGGGAGGACCACATGCGTTGGATAACACTGGCAGCAGCGGCATTGGCCCTGGCGAGCGCGGCTCCGGCCGCGGCCCAGAAGGCCCCTGCTGCAAAGACGTTTCGCGATTGTCCCGAGTGTCCCTTGATGGTGGTCGTGCCCGCCGGGCGCTTCACGATGGGCTCGCCAGCGACGCAAGCCGGGCACGAACCGAAAGAGGAGCCGCAGCTCGAGGTGGTCGTGGCGAAAGCTTTCGCGGCAGGCACGCGAGAGGTCACGCGCGCACAGTACGAAGCCTTCGTGCGCGATTCGGGCCACGCCCCGGCGAACAAGATGAACTGCGGCTACCGCACCACACCGAAGCCGGGCTGGAAGTACGATCGCGCCGACCTCGACTGGCGCAATCCGGGGTTCAAGCAGGCCAAGGATCACCCGGTGGTGTGCGTGACCTGGAATGACGCCAAGGCTTACGTTGCCTGGCTATCGAAGAAGACGAAGCGCACCTACCGGCTGCTCAGCGACGCGGAATGGGAGTATGTCGCGCGCGCCGGCACCACGACCTCACGCCCCTGGGGTGACGATCCGAAACTCGCCTGCAAGCACGCCAACGTGGCCGATGTTTCGCGCGACCGCGCGCTCACGCCCGACGCGAAGCCCGGGCCGGGAACGCACGCATGCGACGACAAGTATGCCTATACCTCGCCGGGCGGCCAGTACGCGCCGAATCCATTCGGCCTGCGCGACACGATCGGCAATGTCTGGGAGTGGGTCGAGGACTGCTGGAACGAAAACCTCCAAGGCGCGCCCGCCGACGGCAGCGCCCGCCTCAGCGGCGATTGCAAGCTAAGGGCGGTGCGCGGCGGTTCGTGGATCGGGCCCCCGGCGGGTGGGATGCGCAGCGCGAAGCGCGACGAGGCGCCGGCCGAACACTCGTACATCAACCTCGGCATCCGGGTGGCCGCGACGCCCTGATGCCTCAAGAGGAAGGTGATGGCAGCATATTGCCATGAGAGCCGCGCCCAATAAG
>CAZFQH010000724.1:0-1951 GCA_964520805.1 uncultured Acidobacteriota bacterium
GAAGAGCCGCCTGCGCTTCCCCCGGAGACCAGCGCTCCAATCAGGCCCGAGATCGAATACGAGGCATCGTCCGAAACCGCCCTTCTCCACGACGACGAGGACGACGAGGCGATCCGCCCGATTCTCGAGTGTGTGGTCCGCCACTCCTCCAACAGCTACACCGCCTATTTCGGCTTCAAGAACGAGACGAACCAGACGATCTCCGTTCCGGTCGGTTCAAAGAACTCATTCTCGCCCTCGCCCCAGAACCGCAATCAGCCCACGGCCTTTCCAAAGGGGCGCTCGCCACACTATCCAAACGCGGCCTTCTCCGTCCCTTTCGACGGCTCCCGCCTGACCTGGGCGCTGCGCGGCCCCAACAGCGGCTGGAAGACCGCCACCGCACGCTCGTCATCCAACCGGTGCGAGGCCCCTCCGAGTCCGACGCCGACGCCCACACCGACAGCCACTCCCACTCCTGTTCCCACGCCAACGCCACCCGCGACTTGTGCCAATCCGGTGTTGAGCGCGCGCCGATACACTCGCACGTCTGGCTCGTGCAACGGGCATGGCCGCGGCCGGCACGACCGCGACGACGATGACAATGGCCCGACCGTCTACGCCCAGATCTTCGCGCTGCCCGCGGGCTCGATCGGCCCCTATACGGTGCGCGTCGTCAATGGCGATGCCCAGGGCCGGAACAGGACATCCTCCGCCGAGGTCAAGATCAACGGCACCGAAGTCGTTCGCCCAAGCGACTTCTCGCAGAACGTCACGACGTTCACAAAGACGATCGCATCCTTGCAGTCGACCAATCAGATCTACGTGAAGGTGAGTGGTTCGCCTGGCTCCACGTTCACGATCGACATTTGCGGGGCGACTCCAGGCGACACGGTGCCCCCGAGCGTCACGTGGCTGTCCCCGCTCGAAGGGGAGTTGTCGAGTGATCCGGCGCCGTTGCTGCGCGTCCGTTACACGGACCTCATCTCCAATCCCAATCTCGCCACCCTCAAGATCCTGATTGACGGAGTCAACAAGACGGCACTCTTCAATCGCCAGCCCGACGAAGCATCCCTCGATGGTCTGATCATGCTCGCCGACGGCACGCACACACTGCGCGCGGAGATTAAGGATCAGGCAGGGAACCTCGGTTCCGCCACGAGGACCTTCCGCACCGACGCCACTTCGCCAGACCTTCAGATTGGAGCGCCCGCCAACGGCGCGATCCTGAACGAGGCTCGGCCGCAGGTCCGACTGACCTACGCCGACATCGGTACCCTTGCCTCGGGCGTGGTTCCCGCGAGCCTGACGGTTGCGCTCGACGATGTCGACATCACCGGCGCGTTCACCCGCACCGCAACCGAGGCGGTAGGTCTGCCCCCGCTGGTTCTTTCGAGTGGACCGCATCAGATCGAAGTTACGATCAACGATGCGGCTGGCAACACCGCGACCGCTACGACATCGTTCCACCTGGACACGATTCCGCCGGTGGTCACTACAGTCTCACCAGCGGCGAATCAGGTTGTGGGTTCGGCGAGTGTCGGGGTGGCGGTGTTGTATTCGGACAACCAGGAACTGAACCTCGACACGTTCCGAGCGACGGTCGATGGTGTTGCGGTGCCGATCATTGTGGATGCCGACAGCGCGTCCGGTGCCATCAGCGACCTCGCTGACGGACCTCACACCCTGACCCTCTCCATCGCTGACCGCGCAGGGAACGTCCGCACCACTACCACATCCTTCAGCACCGACACCGGCCGCCCGCAGATCGCGGTGGTGACTCCGCCCAATGGGATGCTGCTGAACCTCCTAAACCCCGAGCTTTTGGCGACGTTTGAAGACGCGCAGGGGCTGGACCTTTCCACCCTGAAGATTCGCGTGAACGGAGTGGATCGCACCGCAGACTTCGCCCGAACTGCGAGTGCGGCGCGTGCCACACTCATAGGCCTGCTCCCAGAAGGCCCCAACTCGG
>CAZFQH010000725.1:0-1949 GCA_964520805.1 uncultured Acidobacteriota bacterium
GCTTTAGCGATACCGCTGCCGGGTTCATTCAGTTTGGCTACGAGCTTGGAGCGGATGCCGGTGCCACTGGATTCGCCGGCAGCAAACTGCGACGCTCTCCGAGCGTTGCGAGTGAACCGATCGCGTCCGGCCCCCCCCTTCCGAGCTCCGCAAGGTCAGCGGAAGAACTCGTGACTTGGGTGGACGAGGGGGGTAATTTGAGGGCAGGCGGTTCACCCGGTATGCGACCAGATGCCTATCGTTATCAGTCCGGCGCCTCAGGCACGAGATCGAATCGTTTGACGGGTCGTTCGCAGGCGCCGTACCTAGAGTTCACCGATGATGGTGGCAATGTTGTCGGGGCGAAATTCGACGGCGTGAACGGCGCAGAACTAATTGACCGGAAACTGAACCCAGTCTTCTCGCCGAAGGCTGCCGACCAAGCGACTCGTCAGGCTGCCGTGGCACAGCATTACGGCCTCAAGGCGGTCTGGGAGTTGCCAACGCAAAAGGCTGTGGACGCAGCCAATCGTTTCCTGCAGAGCAACAGTGTCAACGGGATATCCGTGAGGTTGGCTCCAAAATGAAGAATTACCTACCAGTTATTCACGCGCTCATTGATGCCCTTCTTCTTCTCGAATCTGCTGGCCCTGATGAAATCAACCCTGACACAGCGGTGCGGGGCATGGAAAGCATCGCATCGAGCCTTCTTGCCCTGGAAGAACCCGATCAGCGACTACTTAGGGCGGAACTCGTGCAGATTGCCGACAACGCGCGGGACGAGGCGTACAGGAAGTTTGTCCGTTCCATTCCAGACATGGTTGGCCTAGCCTCTGATTGAGAAATGGGGTATCGACCTCTTGAGGTCTGAAATCCTCGTAGTCACGGTGAGTTGAGTTTGCGCCCGCCACGGCTTTGATGGACATTGAGGCGCATAGATGACAACTGGGGCAGAGAACGCGGCTCTGAAGAGACGCAGCCGCATCAGCCGCCTGAACGCTCACAAGATGGTGTTGGCTCTGGCCAAGACGAGCAAGCATCAGTGGTACGGAAGGTTCCGAACTGATGCCGACGTGAAGCGCTTTTTCGCCGCAAACGGCTATGACTTTCAGAAGGTCGTTGAGGCATCGAGGGAGTTTTGGCAGTTTGTTCCCCTTGTCGAGAACATCGTCGGATCGACCTTCGTCCTATCCGCTCCCGGCGGCGGAAGCGCCTCCTTCGTCAACATGGAGACGGGGGAGGAGACCTCCCCAGTGTCGGAGCACGGGATCATGGTGCTGTCGAACTACCAGCATGCCTACGAGCAATCATCGGCATCCTTGGCTCGCGCTATCGCTGAGTCGTCGTGGGGTGATGTCCTGTCGACGCTCACTCACGGCCGGCCATCGAGGCCTACGTGAACGAACAAGCCGGACGATGGAACGATACTCACCCGTCTCAACCGCTGATCGATTCGAAGACCGAAAAGGTGAGCCTTGACGACAAGATCGATAAGTGGATTCCCATCATGGCGGGCGGGAGAAGGGTGGACAAAGGCGACGCCCGTTGGGCCGATTTCAAGGTGCTTCGAGGGATCCGCGACGAGGCGGCAGTTCACATCAAGGGCCCTGTGAAGGGCGTCTCTTTCGTAGAGATGGCGCGACTCATGAACATGACTCGGACGGGCATCGCTGGTCTCTTGATGCATCTGCATGAACTGTTTGGAGAACCAGTGCCTTCGAAGATCGTGCGCGGCGTGTTTGCGCCCGATATTGAGTTCGTCGTTTCGTGACTGACAGCCGGGGCAACCGCTTCGCTGGAAAGAGGAGGGCTCGCTTCGCGAGCCGGTGTCGTTGAGGCCACGGCGGCGGCCGACGCGTTGAAGTCGCGGAAGCGCCAGTCGCGTTGATGGAGGGCGAGGCGTGCGTGATCCGAGAACAAATAGCGTTTATCGGAGCCGAGCCCGGGGAGCAGGGGGCGGCCCCGGAGAT
>CAZFQH010000726.1:0-1948 GCA_964520805.1 uncultured Acidobacteriota bacterium
GCCGACGACGATCAGCCCGACCCCGAGAACCGCGGCGAGGCGAGCAGCCATGGTTCGGTACCAGGGCGGGTCCACCACGAAGCTCCATGCGGTTTCCGGTCCGACCTGACCGTCGGGTCCACGAGTGCGGACCCGGAAGCGATACTCCGCCTCCTGCAGTGTCGTGAACTCGACCTCGGTGCGCGGTGACCATTCGCTCCAATCGACGTCCATCGGATCGAGGCGAAACTGAAAGGCGAGGCCGCGCTGATGGGAGAGCGGCCCGAACTCCACGTGAAGCCTCCGGAGATTGTGCGGTAGCGCGGCCCGGTCGACCGCCCCTTCCCGAAAGCCGTCGAAGATCACCCGATCATTGAGTGAGATCCGAGCCAAGGTCGGCGCGGGCGGTGGGGGAAGCCCCCCTCCTGGTGCTCCGACATGCCGGTATAGTCCGCCCTCGCCTCCAACCCACACCACACCGTCCGCTTCGGGACGGATGAACTGGATGCGCCGGGCCGGAAAGGCGTAAAGAACCACCGGCTCCTTCAGCAAGACGCCGTTCCGTCTCGGGAAAACCCGCAAGGGGCTGGTGTTGATCCAAAGTCGGCCCTCGGCATCGCTGGCCCCGACCCAGGCGACCCGACCCACGAGGTCGCCGGTCACCGCGGCGTTTGGGACCAGTCGCGGACCGGCCTCGGCCTCGTCGATACCGAAGACCTCGCTCTTTTCGTGGTTGGTGACGGCTATGAGGCCACCCGGGCTCAGATGCACGTCGCCCTCGATGCCGCCGAGTTTCCGGAATTGGGCGACCGCGGGACTTTGTGGATCGAAATCGACCGCCACGATTCCGTCGAAGACGGACGCGAAATACGCGCGCCCTTCTGGCCGGGTGACGATCGATCGAACGTAGCGAGGCGAGCCCGCGAGGGGTCCGATGAGCCGGAACCCCAGACCTTCGGGGATCAGAAGGTGCAAGCCGCTTCGCGCGCCCACCAGCACTCCGCGGAAACCCTGCGCCTCCGCAAGCACATAGGCCCCCAGGTCCGCGGTGCCGGGCACCAGAGTGGCGCGATCCCCAGCCACTCGAAACACCCCCGCGGCCGCGGCCAGGAGGAACTCGCCCGGCAGGTCGGAGAGTGTCAGCCCGGACCAGGTGGATCCGGCCACACCGGGGATTCGCTTTACGGTACCGCCCTCGATAACGCCGAGCCCGGCCGAACCCATGACATACAGGCGGCCGTCATGCCGGTGCACACCCTGGGCCCCCCCAGGCATTCCCGCGCGGGCGTCGAAGAGGGTGATCGGCGAAGCGACGTCGAGACGCGCCAGTCCGGCGTTGAGCGTTACCCACAGGCCGCCTTCGCGATCCTCGGCGAGACCGGTGACGTGATCGTCGGGCAGTCCGCGGCGGCTGTCTACGATTTGTTCGGCCTCGGCGTTTCGGCCGATAAGGAGGACGCCTCCCGTCCTCGAGCCAAGTGCGATCCTGCCGTCCCGCAAACGGATGGCCGCGGAGATCACGTTTGTCTTGGCCCACTCCGAGGCCGCACCCCTGAGGATCGCCACACCCTCGTCGCCTACCCGGACGAGACCCATCTCGCGCAGGACGGCAAGATAAGGACCGCCTTCTTTTTCCTGTCCTTCATCGAGGATTGCGTCGATCCTTTGGCCCGACAGTGCCGCGAATTCCGGGGCGGGGCTGAGCCCGGCGGGGCCTGCTCGTTTGGTGCTCGCGTTTTCGCCAAGGTAGGCGTGCCCTCGAAACGCGAACAGAGTGGTGGGCGACTCTCGCGAGACCACCGCTATGGACTTGAGCAGGCGCCCGTCATAGAAGAACAGGCGGAGATCGGTCAGAGCGAAGAACCCCTCGGACGTGGCGACGATCGAGCGGACATCGCCGAACTCCCGATCTTCCGGCGGAAGGGGATGGGTGATTGAACGCAGCGTGGCTGCACCAGACGGCCCGGGC
>CAZFQH010000727.1:0-1947 GCA_964520805.1 uncultured Acidobacteriota bacterium
GCCCCGCCGACGACCAGTCCAGCTCCGATTGCCATTGGCCACGACGAGGACGAGGCGGCGATGAAACCCGCGGTGCCGAAGGCCAGCGCGCGCAGCCCCTGGGTTCGATCGGTCACGATCCCGACCTCAGGAAAACCGCGCGGTCCAGCCGAACCTCTGAGGACGTCTTGAGAGTGATCACGTTCGCGCCCCGCTTCCACACGTGTTGAGGCCCCTGAACCTTCGCTTCCTGCCACTCCCCTGACGTCCGGATCACGCCCACGCTGGCGCCGTTGATCGCGATCTCGACGTTCACCGACGCGCCTTCTGCAGCCCGGGTGAGGAAGGCGATCGTGAGGCTCTCGGGCAGGTCCAAGGAGACAATCATCCTCGCCTCGGAGTTGAATGCCCGATACAGGATCGGACCTTCCTGCCGCGGAGCCGAGAGACCATCGATGATCAGGCGCTCGTCGCCCTCCTCGCCGATCTCCGCCAGGCCGTTGAGGTTGTTCTGCTTGTAGAAGAGGTATTTCCCGGCCGCGAGGTCGAACACCGCGGGCGAGGTGTGGTAGCGGGCGGCGAAAATCCAGCTCGCCGGCCACGTGGTAGGGAAGCCGACATCGTGTGACAGAGCCTGGGCCGAGGCCATCGTTCGTGCGGCGAAGCTCAACCGCGCTCCGGCCTTCGCTTCGTCTGTCTGTATCGCGCGCACCCATGTGAGGTTCCAGGTGGCGCCGCCCAGTACCAATGCCGCCATCACCGAGGACGGATAGCGCCTGACGAAAGTGGCCGCGGCTTTTAGGAAGGCCGCGAGGCCCAGGGCAAACACGGGAAGCAGGCTGTCGAAGCGTCGATTCGAGAACGCCCCGCCCGACCACCAGTCGCCGCTGCAGGCGTTGACGTAAGTCATGATCAGAACCGGTGCCCAGAGGATGCCGAACCCCCGCGGGTTGCGCCTGGTGAGCGGGATGAGGCCCAGGAAACAGGCCCAGAACACCGGCGTCCACGACAGCAGGCCGTGTCGCGAGGAGAGCAGCGTGTTCAGCAGGAACGGCCGGTCGAGGCGAACGAAATCCGCGCCATGCGGGGGGTAGCGCAGGAGGTACTCTCCGTAGATCGCCTTCCACGCGAGCATTTGCGGCATGGCCCCGACGAAGACGCCGAGACCGATGAGCAGGCCGCGCCGGATGATTCCGCGGAGCGACTCCCGCCGATGCCAGGCGATCAACAGGTCGAGGGCGGGCAGAAGGAGATAAACGCCGTTCTGCCAGCGCACACTCATCCCCACCCCCAGCGTCAGTCCGATAACGAGAGCGCCCCCGGAGGAAGACAAGACCCCGTTCTGCCGCAGCACGAAGAACGCGGCGACCAGCATGACGGAAGCGGGGTGAGAGGTGAGCGGTTGTTCGACCAGGTACCACTGCAGAAACGATGCCCACCAGAGGAGGAGGGTTGCTCCACCCGCGAGCCGGTCTCCGAAATGACGCCGCAGGAAGGCGTGGATGAGGAAGACCGCCGCGACGCCATAGGAGAAGGAGCCAAGGGCTACGGCATTGAGGTGGAGCGGACCGTATCCGGAGGTGTTGACTTCGAGGCCCGCGGCCTGCATCGTCGCGGCCAGGCCGTCCGCGGCCACGAAGAAGGGTGTCCACAAAAGACCGGGGCCCACCGAATAGATGCTTCGCCGATAGCCCGTATCGGTTGGGACGCTGAAGTCGCCGCGCTTGAGCAGATCGTAGTGCTCGTACTCGTTGGCGAAGTTGAGGTCGGCGTCGCGCACCAGGGAGCGGGTGTAGACGAAGTAGTACACCGCGTCGCCCGTGATCCTCCGCCCGATGAAGTGAAGGTGAAAGAGGGACGGAAAGATCGCGAGCATGAGGAGGATCTGGCCCGCGGAAAGACGTCGCTCGGCGTGGGCAAGGACTCGGAATCGAAAGAGAAGGGTCGCGGCGAGGAGCACCTCCCGGA
>CAZFQH010000728.1:0-1941 GCA_964520805.1 uncultured Acidobacteriota bacterium
CGTCGGCGTGGTCGCGATGGTCTCCGAGCTTGGTTATCCCGTCGCCAGCCTGGTTGCCGGTCTCGGCATCGGCGGCATCGCCATCGCGCTTGCTGCGCAAAAGACCGTCGAGAATCTGTTCGGCGCTTTCTCTCTCGGTGCGGACCAGCCGTTCCGCGAGGGGGATTTCGTGAGGGTCGAGGACTTCGTCGGACACGTGGAGACGGTGGGACTGCGATCCACCCGGTTTCGAACCCAGGACCGCACGCTGATCGCCATCCCCAACGGTCGCATGGCGGACATGCGGATCGAGAACTTCACCGCGCGCGATCGGCTGCGGCTCGCCTGCGTGATCGGCCTTGTGCACGGAACGAAAGCTCCTCAGGTGAGACAGGTTCTCGAAGGCATCGAAGCGCTCTTGCGCGCGCATCCGAAGATCTGGCCGGAGGCGCTGACGGTAAACCTCAAGGAACTGGGCGCTTCGTCGCTCGACATAGAGGTGGGCGCCTGGTTTGTGACCCAGGACTGGTCGGAGTTCCAGCAAATCCGTCAGGGGCTTTTGATCGGCTTCATGGATGTGGTGGAGAACGCGGGCACCAGCCTCGCCCTCCCCACCCGCACGATCCACCTCGCAGGTGACGCGCCGACGGTGGCCCGGGCCGTCGAGGTCACAACTCCGAAGGCGAGTGTGTAGGGGCACCCCTGGTGGGTGCCCTCACTTCGGCCGGTGGTTGTACCGGTGGATCGACGAGTAGGGGTCAGGCCAGGGCAAGCGAACGCCGAACTCGTAGGCGGCGTGCCGGGTCCAGTACGGATCATAGAGATGGGCGCGGGCGAGGGCCACGAGGTCGGCGCGGCCTGCGGCGAGGATCGTGTTCGCGTCCGCATACGACGAGATCGCACCGACCGCCATTGTGGCCATCCCCGCCTCGTGGCGGATGCGGTCGGCGAACGGGGTCTGGAAGAGGCGGCCGTAGCGCGGGCGCTGCTGGGGCACCGTCTGTCCCGCGGACACGTCGATGAGATCGCACCCACGTTGCTTGAAGGCCTGAGCGATCCGCACCGCTTCGGGGCCGTCGATTCCACCGTCTACCCAGTCGGTGGCGGAGATGCGCACGCTCATCGGCCGCTCGGCGGGCCAGGCTCCGCGCACCGCGTCGAACACCTCCAGCGGATACCGCAGTCGATTCTCGATCGAGCCGCCATATACATCGGTTCGCTGATTCGTGAGCGGCGAAAGAAAACTCGCGAGCAGGTAGCCGTGGGCGCAGTGGAGCTCGATCAGATCAAAACCCGCCTTGCGCGCACGATGAGCGGCCTGGGCGAAATGACCCTTCACCTCGGCCATATCCTCCGCGGTCATCTCGCGCGGAGTGCGCTTTCCCTTCGACCACGGAATGGGCGAGGGCGCCAACAGCGGCCAGGCCTGATCCTCAGGGAGGGCCTCATCCCCCTCCCACTCGCGTGTCGACGCCCCCTTCCGGCCGGCGTGCCCCAGTTGAATTCCGATCTTGGCGGTGCTGTGCTTGTGAACGAAGTCCACGATCTTCTTCCACGCCCGCGCGTGTTTGTCGTCGTAAAGCCCGGTGCAGCCAAGGGAGATCCGTCCCTCGGGGGATACATCGGTCATCTCGGCGATGACCAGTCCAGCCCCCCCCATGGCCCGGCTGCCCAGATGAACCAGGTGCCAGTCGTCGGGTAGCCCCTCGTCCGCGGAGTACTGGCACATCGCGGAAACCACGATGCGGTTTTCGAGAACCAGGTCGCGCATCCTGAACGGAGTCAGAAAGGGCGGGGCCACTCGACGGGCCGAGCCCGAGGCCGGGCGCTCGACCAGCTCGAGATTCGCGGCCGGGTCGGGCCTCGGGAGGTCGAACGGGACGGCGAAGATCACCGCGCCGAAGCCGAGCAGGGCGTCCGGGAGCGACAGTGGCCGACGGGCCGTGTAGGCGGGGATCCAGG
>CAZFQH010000729.1:0-1939 GCA_964520805.1 uncultured Acidobacteriota bacterium
CTGTCCGCGATCTCCGCCGGAATCTCCACCAATGAGAATCGATCCGTGATCTGGATCGCACCGATGGTCCGGGCGACCTCGCCCGCTTCGTTGACGGTGGCGCCCACCAGGTCACGCACGGACGTTGGCGGCGCGGCCCGCCCCGATGTAGAGCCTCGCCACATCCCATTCCGGAGTGATCCGGTTCTTGCCCCCGAACGCTTTCCCGGAAGGCTTCGAGGCCTCACCCTTCGTTTCCGTTCCGCTGAACTTCGGCGCGGGTCCGCGCTCGTGGTGGGACGAGGGGCGTTCGGGCCGAATGGTGACGGACGGGATCTCTTCCGCCTCAACACCATCCCTGGCCTCGACCATCTTCACCGCCGCCGCTGCGACATCCATGATGTCGAACTCCTGGGCCAGCGAATCGACCACGGCGCGGAAGTGGTCGAGGTCGCCGGCGACGATGGTCTCCCGAAGCGCCGTCTTCGTCATCTCGATCCGGCGCGCCCGGAGGTCGGCCACCGTAGGCACCGCCGCGATCTGGATCCTCTGCTTGGTGAGGAACTCGATGTTCCGAAGCAGGCGGTGTTCGCGGGGCTTGGCGAGGGTGATGGCGACGCCGTCGCGTCCGGCCCGGCCGGGCTGCTATGTCCATCGCATCGGCCGCGTTGCGATCGCGGAGTCCGCACACGAAGGTTGTCGCCGGGGTGTCCCGGCCGGTGGCCGAGATCGAGACTCTAATGAAGAAGCTTGAGCGTGTGTAATCGTTCGATTACAATACGGATGTGATCTCGATCAAGGCGCTACCGTCATTCACTGAATGGCTGGACGGCCTGTCGGATCCAGGCGTGCGCGGCATCATCGTTGCGCGAATTAGACGGCTTGAACTTGGCCTGATGGGCGACGTTGCGCCAGTCGGCGATGGCGTTTCGGAACTGCGCATTCATATTGGCGCCGGATGGAGGATGTTTTCTTCAAACGAGGCAGTGAACTGATCGTTCTGCTTGCGGGTGGCTCCAAGAGGACGCAGGTGCGCGACATCAGGCACGCGAGACGTCTGGCGAAACTGATCGATTGAAACGAGAAATGAAATGACCAAACGAATCAAGGCGAGCGAACTACCGGAATTTGATTCGGCGCGGTACCTCCATAACGAGAAGTCGATCGCGGCCTATTTGACTGATGTCATCGCGGCAAACGATCCTGCTCTGCTTGCCTCAGCGCTTGGTGATATCGCTCGCGCCAGGGGTATGAGTGAGATCGCGAGGGCTTCCGGTCTGACGCGTGAGGCGCTGTACAAGGCTCTTCGGCCCGATGCTCAGCCGCGCTTTGACACCATCAGCCGGGTTTGCGGAGCTTTGGGGGTCCGCCTGGTCGCTCAGGCCTCGCACCGAGTCCGGAATAGGCCTCATTCGGAGTCCGTCGTCCCCCGCTCCTCTCTGGAATCAAGCGGCCATTCGACGCCCGATGACGGAACTGGTGCACCAGGCGGTCCCGCACCACGGCGTCTCAGTTCTTCGAGGCCAGTTCGCGGTCGCGCCGCACCGGCACGCGCTTCCCCTTGATAGTTGTGGCGCGAAGGGTTTCGATGATGCTGTCCGCGATATCCGCCGGAATCTCCACCAATGAGAATCGATCCGTGATCTGGATCGCGCCGATTGGCCCGGGGGTCCACACCCGCTTCGTTGACGATCGCGCCCACCACCACGTGGGATACATGCTCCACGTCGAGGCCTCTTGCTGCCACGTCGGTCGCGATCAGCAGATCGGCGGTGTTGGCCCGGAACTTCTTCATCACCAGGGTCGCGCTGTTCCTCCGAGAGGCCGCCGTGCAAGGCCTCGGCGCGATAGCCTCGGCCATTCAGCGACTCGGTGAGCTCGTCGACCTCGGTGCGGGTGCGGCAAAAGACGATGGCCGATGTGGGGTTAAAGGCGTCGAGCACGCGGCCGAGCGTGGCCA
>CAZFQH010000730.1:0-1937 GCA_964520805.1 uncultured Acidobacteriota bacterium
CCCCGGGCTCGGCTCCGATAAACGCTATTTGTTCTCGGACACGCCCGCCTCGCCCTCCATCAACGCATCAACACGACCGCGACTTCAACGCGTCGGGCCGCCGCCGTGGCCTTGGCGACAACCGGCCCTCCTCGAAACGAAAAGGGCCGCTCCTCATTGACGGTCGGCTGCTTCATTCCGCCTCCGCCACTCCCGCCTCTCTCAAGACCTTCAAGCCTTCAAGATGTTCGCGATACTTTCTATGCCGTTTCGGCGCCGTAAGCACAACATCCATCTCCCCACTTTGAAGAAACAGATCAATCCAACCGCCCCAATCGGTCTTCCCAAGGTCCAACTTCCGCCAGGCACCTTCCATGGCCTTGGCCCGCGTCACCACTGCCTGGGATTCTGAATCGCGCCGAATAAGCCGCGCGGGCACGCCGCGGATATCGATCTCCTCAAACTCCGCGGCGCTGATATCGAGCGCCCAGTCGACGCTCTCGTAGTACGCCCCGTTCGCCTCGTCAAAGGCGCGCTGCTCGTGTGGCTTCGCCATGGCGGTCGACACCATTGGACTGATCATCAGCCGCCCAATCTTCCCCCGCAGCGTCACGTGCTTAAACACTGCACCCCAAGTCTGAAAAAGTCCGTTGGTCTTGAACCCATCCACCAAGACATCCTCGACGATGGCCGTATCGAGGGCACACCCGCGCTGCTCACAGTTGATGAACTTCACGTTTCGAACCGTCGATCGGAGGTGCGGTTTCACGGTAATCGATATCGCCGAACTCCAGAACGCACACTTCGAGAACTCCAGGTCAGAGAACGTTGCCGCGGAATCCTGATCGTAAAACCTCTGAAACTTACGTCCCTCAAACTGCACGCTCGATCCTCAGGGGAAAAGACGGAAGAGCTGGGGCCGCTGATAGGTGACAACGTTCAGTCCCTGCCCGTAACCTGGTCGCCTCAAGTGCGGGACAACTTGAGCCGGCGTTGTGATATCGAAGTTCAGACCTGCGGCGACACCGAGGCCCACAAAGTCAGGTCGGCTCGGCCCACCAACGGGGGCAAACAGCTGCCGGTGAAGAGGTGAGCGTCTTATGTCGCTGGCAACCAACCGCTCCAACGCATTCCCGTACTGCATCCGAGCTACGAACGGAAGCCTTTGCCCCGCCAGATACTCCGACCGGCTGAGGACGGCACCGGCCACGCCAGGATTCGCCGCGAGCGTGGCGTTCTGTGCGTTCGTGATGTTCTGCAACACCGCCTTGGCGTCAGGAACATAGTGCGGGTCAAGCACTGTCAGGCCGCCACGCGCCTTTCCGGTCTTGTCCGCCCACGATGGGAGGTGTGTGCGCAGCGGCGACTCCTGGAACACCGGCACCGGCGGGCTTGCTCCAACCTCTCTGATCGACAGCCCCCTTGTGGCGCCACGCACTAACCCCGCGCCCATCTCGATCGCACCTAGCGTCCCCACAGTCGCGCCGGCAACGGCACGGGCGCTTCCTTCCGGACCCAGGTCCGCAGCGGCGTCAAGAGCCGCTGGCCCAGTCTCAGATATGTTCGACAGCGTGCGTTGATAGAAGAGCGCTTCGTCCTTCACCGCATTGAGATCGCTCTGGTTCAATGGGCGGAGGGCTGGAATCCGCTCATTGAACTGGTCGGTGTAGGACCCCGGGCGCTGGAGTGAGGTCAGAGCGCGAAGCCCGAGGCGACTCGTCGCTTCAATGCCCTCGGTAACCGTCTGCGCAATAGCCAAGGGGAAGGCCGCCAGGAATCTTTCTCCCCACGACGTTGGCCGCTGCTCCTGACCAAGAAGCGCCATATCGAGCTGCAAAGCGTCATGGCCCGTCGGATCCACATACATCGTCGGGTTGTCGTTCGCGGACGTGTAGCGATGCAGGCTGGGGGGATTGTCGATATTCCCGAGGAAGGAATCCGCCTGCGTGAAGCGCGCG